>JAHEMG010000017.1 GCA_024643755.1 Flavobacteriales bacterium
TTGCTCAACGCATCAAATTTCTGGGTTAAATAACCCAACCCCATGCTAAACAAAAAGTATCCGTTTTTACCCGATTGAGCCATCAACATCGCACCAGAACCTATGCCATAACCCGCCACATCACTGCCGAGGTCCATCACATTTAAAGTAAAACCATAGGTTAGTTTGTCGTGAAGAATCCCCAACCCCTCATCCGCTTTCATCGCCGCTCGATATCGAAAACTCAAGCCATTAACATGTTTGTACATGGCCATCATATCATAATGATGCGGAGCCAAAAATCCCCTAAATGGCTGTACAGACCACTCCTGACTTTGATTTACAATGGGCGGATAAGCCAATTCGGCTCGTTCTATCGTGGTGTCCTGTGAATGATTCCCCAGAGAATCGAACGACGAAATATTCGCGGTTGCCGCTTGGTTTAGCAGCATGAATGCCATCAAACCGAGCGACTTACCAACCATTAATTACTTGTTTTATCAGTGGCCAGCACCATTTTAATACCCAAATTCGCGCCCACTTGCATTACATCCACCATGTCCTGCACTTTCAGATCTTTGTCCAAACGCAATACTACGTTCAACAAACTCTTGCCCTCATCCGATACCCCAGCTTTTTCCTTCTCTTCAGCCAAAATATCGTCCAAATCATCAAAAGCCACGCGGTCTTGTTCTATGTAAATACCCAATTCTTCTGCGTCACCAGACCCTTTATTCTCAATTTTTACCGTCAATGGTAAAGTTTTGGTTTCCATTTGGGTGGTGGTAGAAGCTTTTGGCAACATGATATTGATGACATTCGGGTTGGCCAATGTACTAGCAATCAAAAAGAACAGCATCAAAAAGAACATGATGTCATTCATTGACGAAGCTTCCACTTCGGCTTCTTCCCGTCTGCGTCTGCCTACTCTCATGATTTTGGTGATTAGTGGTTTGACTTGTTAAGCACTTCCAAGAAGCTCAAGCTCTGTTCTTGAAGGCGCTCTGCAAAACGATCCACCTTACGAACGAACAATTGGTAACCAATGAAAGAAATGATACCAACCAATAGACCCGCAAAACTGGTTACCATTTTGATATACAAACCTTCAGAGATACCCCCAATTTCAAGACCGTTCTTCTGGGCAATCGTATAGAAGATGTTGATTACACCCCAAATCGTTCCCACAAACCCCAACATCGGTGCGATACGTGCAATCAAACTCAAGTAACCCAAATTGCCTTCCATGGCGCTCAATTCCACATTGGCCCTGGTTTCCATGGCACTTTCAATTTCGCGCATGTTACTGCCCAAAAAGTTCAAACCCGTTGCCATAACCTGACCTTGCGCAGTATTGGTACGTTGGCAATAAGCCAAAGCAGCATCCGGACGGTTTTCTTTGAGATTATCCTTGATTACACTAACCAAGTTGTAATCAATTTTTGTGCGTTGATTGATGTAGATGAATCGCTCTACAATGAAGTAAATGGCGATCAACATACACAACGCCAAGAAGATCATAACTACACCTCCCTTGGTCATAATTTCCAAAACAGGGGCCGATACGTGTTCTGTGGCCTTGGCAGCTGCGCCAGCCACGGCTGAATCTTGCGGCACTGCCGCTTGAAGCAAAGTGAATGCTAGTGATAACATAGATTGCGAATTAAAGCGTTAAATCATCAGTATAACGCCGATTCTGCCCAAAAATTATCCCCAAACGCGTAGGAACTATTTCAAGTTGGTTGCACCACCACTCAAAACAAATTTGGTCACGTCGCCGCTTTCTTTTTCAATCCTGCGAACCCGACTTTTTTCGACCACAGTAGTTTCGCCCGATAACGTATAACTGTAGGGCAAATACACCGCACAGCAATTGGGTAATCCAACAGCCGTCATGTCTTCTTGCGTAAGAAATCCAATTTTGTAGACACCCTCAGAAATTTCGACTACCACCGGTTTGGTAAACTTCTTTTTTTCACCCACAAACGCCTCCGTCATGTCCTTGGTTGTCCCGAATATAAAATTCAACCCCGGCGCCTTTTCAATGATCCCCTCAAAAAATCCCATAATCTGCTGGGCGATAACCCCTTTGGTGAAAAAACCAATGACCGCGATGGCAAGCAGCCCTGAAGTACCATACAAAAAGATGGCTCCAACCGATAATTGATCCAAGTATAAATATCGGCCAATGCCTTTTAATAGCCATCCCAAAATGCCTACGGTTATAGCAACGGGCAATACAACCAACAACCCGCGAAGAAAGTAACTGATAAACAATTGACCAGGCGTACGTAAACGCGATTTAATCAACGGGTCATACAAGGGAAACGGTGCTTTTGACATATCAATTGACTAAGAATGACTAATTTTCATCAAATCCAAACCAATGTCTGTTCGGTTGAATTTTCCTTCAAAATGAATGTTCGAAGCCAAAGTGGTTGAACGCTCCAACGCCAAAGGAATATCCTCACCCAATGAAGTAACAGCTATTACGCGACCGCCATTAGTTACAACCCGATCGCCATCCTGTTTTGTACCCGCATGGAACAACCATTGATCATGCCCTAAGGTTGTTGGGAATGTGATCTCCTTACCCTTTTCAATATCGCCAGGATATCCCCCAGAAACCAAAAATATTGTTGCCGCTGTTTTACTGTCTAACTGTACATCGCAATCCATCAACTGTCCCGTTGCAATTGCCTGCAGCATGTCTAACATCGGTGTTTGTAATCGAGGGAAAATGGCTTCTGTCTCTGGATCGCCCATGCGAACATTGTATTCAATGACAAATGGTTCACCATTCACATTCATCAAACCCACAAACAAGAATCCTTTGTAGGGATGTCCCTCAGAAACCAAACCCTCATAAGTCGGTTTCATGATTCGATCCACCACCTTTTGCATAAACACCTCATCGGCAAAGGGAACAGGAGAAATAGCGCCCATACCACCGGTATTCGGACCTTCGTCGTTGTCAAATATGCGTTTATAATCCTTGGCAGACGCCAATAACTTCCAGTCTTTACCATCGCTTATGCCGAAAACGCTCAACTCTATCCCCTTCAAAAACTCCTCGATGACAACAACCTCGCCGGCTTTTCCAAAGCGACTGCCATCGGTCATTGACTGTAAAGTAGCCATCGCCTCGTCAAAAGATGGTGTAATGATTACCCCTTTCCCCGCAGCCAAACCATCTGCCTTCAAGACATATGGAGGTTCTAAAGTGCGAAGGAAATCGGCAGCTTCATCCAATTGTGATAATTGAAACGATTGGTATCTCGCTGTTGGGATTTGATGTCGGCCCATGAACGCCTTGGAAAAATCTTTAGACCCCTCTAATTGCGCACACCACTGACTCGGACCTGCAACATGAATGACCAATCCGTCTTTCTCTGCAGATTGTTCGATGTAATCAGCAATACCCGCAACCAATGGATCTTCATTACCCGGTACCACCAAAGAAATGTCATTCGATTTACAAAAATCATACACCGCCACAACATCCGTGGGATTGAGGTTTACATTGGTGCCAAAACTTGCAGTTCCTGCGTTTCCCGGAGCAATATAAAGTTGACCGAGTCGATTGCTTTCAGCCATTTTCATGGCAAAAGCGTGCTCACGACCACCCGATCCTAATAGCAATACATTCACAAAACAAAGATACCCAATTCCCTCAAACCCAACACCCCATCAAATAAGCAATGAAAGGGGATTTACCCACAATTATCTCAGTCGCAAAGCCGCCGCAATGGCCACCATCGCTGTCTCTGTTCTCAAGATATGCTTCCCCAAATCCAAGGGCTTCCATCCCAAGTTGATCGCTTCTGTCATTTCGGCGACGGAGAAATCACCTTCCGGACCAATCATCACCGTTGCCGGCAAATCAACTGCGGATACACCAACCTTTTCCAATTCACCGCAATATCCCATGTAACGCGTTTCATCTTGTCCGAGCTTCAAAACCTCATTCCAACCGCACTGAATGATCTCGGGCATCCAAGCGCCATGACTTTGCTTCATCGCAGATACAGCCACTTTTTGCATGCGAGCCAAATTCACTTTCCCTCTTTCCCCATTCTGTGATTGAAAAAAAACGATGGTGTTCACACCCAATTCGGTACACTTTTCTACCGCCCACTCCATCCGATCCCCCGACTTTAAAATCGACACGCAAATGGTTAAATCGGTTGGTTTTTCCACCGCAACGCGGCTGTTAATACGGGCCTCAAATCCCTGCTTGTTGCCCTTGAGGATTGCCCCCTCATAACAGGTTCCAGCACCATCGGTGAATGATATTTCATCGCCAACGCTGTAGCGCAAAACTTGTATTACATGCTTTGATTCCGTTTCATCGAAATAGGCGATATCACCCTCAATTTTATTACAGTAAAAGGTGAAGTGTCCTGGCATAATAAATTACTAAATAATCATTTAGATTACAACTTATTCCAAGTTGTTCCCTCTTTTCCGTCTTTGATTTCAAACCCTTTGGCTGTCAAAGCATCACGAATTTGATCACTCAATCCCCAATTCTTCTCTGCCTTCGCCTGACCGCGTAAAGCCAAAATGATGTCCATCGCATCAGCCAAACCATCGCCCTGACCCGCATCTTCAGTGATCAATCCCAACACACCCTCGCAGTAATCCAAGACCAAAGACTTCATTGTAGACTTAGTAGATTCAGTAATGAGTTCTTTGCCGTCGTTGACCAAATTGATTCTTCTCGACAATTCAAACAGTGATGCAATTACTTGAGGCGTATTCAAATCATCATTCAAACTGGCAATCACTGAAGACAAAATATCATCCGCTTCCAACGTAGCGCCTTCGGCAACTACAGGAAGTTTATCGATCAGTTTAAATGCTGTTTGCATTCTCTGCCAACCCTTTTGTGCAGCCAACAATGCATCGTTACTGAAATCCAACGTGCCGCGGTAGTGGGCTTGTAATACGAAAAAACGCAAAGTCATAGGACCAAACGCTTGCTCCAATAATGGATGATCGCCTTTGAACAGCTGCTCCACCATAATGCCATTGCCCAAACTTTTGGCCATTTTCTGACCGTTGATGGTAATCATGTTATGGTGTATCCAATACTTCGCAGGCGCATGGTTATGTGCAGCGGTGCTTTGAGCGATTTCACATTCATGATGGGGAAACAACAAATCCATTCCGCCACCATGGATGTCAAAATGGTCACCCAAATATCTGGCGCTCATCGCACTGCACTCAATATGCCATCCGGGGAATCCTTTGCCCCAAGGACTGCTCCACTGCATAATATGCTCAGCAGATGCACGCTTCCAAAGTGCAAAATCATTGGCGCTGCGCTTCTCATCCTGTCCTTCCAAGGAACGACTCTGATTGCCCGCACCCGCCTGTAAATCTTCTAAAACCCTACCGCTCAACGCACCGTAATTTTGTTGCGCACTATAGGCCATTACATCAAAATATACGGATCCATTTACCTCATAGGCCAAGCCTTTGTCGATAATGGTTTGAATCATTTCTATCTGTTCGATGATGTGTCCGGTTGCCCTTGGCTCAATACTCGGCTTCAGTACATTGATCTTGTCCATCACCCAATTGTAAGCATCCGTATAGGCTTGCGCCACTTCCATGGGCTCCAATTGCTCCACCTTGGCCTGTTTTGCCAACTTGTCTTCTCCTTCGTCCGCGTCTCCAACCAAATGACCTACATCGGTAATATTGCGCACATAACGCACTTTGTACCCTTGCAATAGCAAGTATCTCCGCAGGACATCAAACACGATTGGACCTCTAACGTGACCCAAATGGGGAGGTCCATACACGGTTGGTCCACACACATAAATACCAACGTGTTTTGGAACGATAGACGTGAAGGGCTCTTGCTTCTTAGAGAGGGTATTGTATAGGTGTAGCGTGTTCATAAAAATATCGCCCTGCCTCAACGGCTGGCATACATGGCTTGGTAATAATCGGCATAGGCACCCGAAGTAACGCGATCCAGCCACTCCGTGTTTTCCAAATACCAATCGATAGTTTTTTCAAATCCTTGATCAAAAGCTACACTGGGCGACCATCCCAATTCGCTTTCCAATTTGCTTGCATCAATGGCATAGCGGAAATCATGTCCTTTTCTATCGGTCACATAGGTAATCAATTCGGCTGATTTGCCGGCCTCTCTGCCCAATTTGCGGTCCATGATTTCGCACAGCTTGTGCACCAAATCAATGTTCTTCCATTCATTGTTGCCGCCAATGTTGTAGGTTTCGCCATCACGTCCATTGAAATAAATGGTTTCGATAGCACGCGCATGATCTTCCACCCACAGCCAATCACGCACATTTTCGCCTTTTCCGTAAACCGGCAAGGGCTTGTTGTTTGTGATATTGTGAATCATCAACGGAATCAATTTTTCTGGAAATTGGTGACTGCCATAGTTGTTTGAGCAATTGCTAATGACTACGGGCAGTTTGTATGTTTCATGATATGCGCGGACAAAGTGATCAGAGCTCGCCTTCGATGCACTATAAGGAGAATTTGGGTCGTATGGGGTTTCCTCCGTGAATTTACCGTCTTCACCCAACGTTCCATATACTTCGTCGGTACTCACGTGGTAGAATCTGCCCTGTTCTGTATCTCCAAACGCTTTGTAGGCATTCAACAAAACCACTGTTCCCACAACGTTGGTCATCACGAAATCAATGGGATTGGTGATACTGCGATCCACATGGCTCTCCGCCGCCAAATGAATCACCCCATGAATGGTGCGGGCTGTAAACAAAGCTTCTACTGCAGTTTTATCGGTGATATCCACCCGAACAAATTCGTAGTTGGGGGCATCTTCAATATCCTTCAGGTTTTCCAAATTTCCCGCATAGGTCAATACATCCACATTGATGATATGCAAATCTGGGTGATTTTGGACAAATCGCCTTACAACATGGCTACCAATAAACCCGGCACCGCCTGTGATGATGATGTTCTTTTTACTCATGAAGTTTCAAAATTACTATGTTCGATGCGCTGTTGATGTGAAAAATTTGTGTTACTCCGGTTTAACTGATTTAATCACAACCCGAAGAGGGGCATAAGCAGGCACACCGATTCTGCCTTTATTGCCATATCCATTGGCCGATGTCACCAAGAATTCTCCTTCTTCACCCTCTCCCAAATAAAACGGTAAAATATTCAAACACTTCACATCGTAAATCGCCAAGGCAGACTCAAAGGGATCTACACCCACCTTCTCAGCGCGATACTTCCTGCCCTCCATCGATGAATTCACCAACAACGTTCCATCAATATTGTATACTTCGCAATGAAATGTCACCGCCTTCGCCGATTTCAAATAGGGTGCATTTTCTAACCTTCTCTGCTCAATGTCGTACAGTCCATTCAACCGCTTGATGCGATATTTGATCATTTTGGTAGAGTCCAACAACCAACCTCCATCTGCAAGTTCTTTCACCCCGTTACCAGCGGCATATTCGTCGATGAGTTTGTTTTCCGCCATAATGCGATTCAAAAACTTCTGATTGCGATAGGCATCGTAATCCTCTGCCGATAATACCCGATCAACCCGAATTACAAAGCGAGCCTCCTTACCAGATTCCAACAGTCCTATCAATGGCGAACCACCAATCTTCAACTTCAAACTATCGGTGCTGATCTTTACCTCCATTTCAGTGCCAGTTCCCATCATCATCAGTGCTTCCAACAATTCATTTTTGGGCTGAAGCGGGTAGGGCAATTCTTCCAAGGTATCAGACTTAAAACTGTTTTCCAACGTATCGCCATTCGGACCAATCAGCAGGTGATTCAACAACATAAAGTGGTGGGGACCCAATGGCTTCTTCAAGGCTTCCCCTTGGGTAAACTTATAGACCAATCCCTTTTCTGTGGTTTTAAATCCGCCATTACAGCCCCATAAGAGCAAGAGCGATAAAATCAGGATGGATTTGGGTATGAATTTTTTCATGGGTTTCAATGTAAATAAATAACGATTCTTCATGGGTTTTCTTGGGCCTTTACTGCACAGCCAACAGTTGATTTTGATATTCCCAAACCACCTTTTTAAACTTCGCTACTGTGGCCTCCAACGTATCTGTACTTTGTCCGCCCGCCGCATTCCTGTGTCCGCCTCCTTCAAAATGCTTGGATGCCAACTCATTGGCAGGAAAATCGCCTTTACTCCTGAAGCTCATTTTTACCCGTTCTGTGCGATCGATGATCAATACACTGAACACGATGTCTTTCAATCCTAAGCCAAAATTAACCAATCCTTCGGTATCTCCCGTTTGCACGTGAAATTTGCGCAATTCATCGCGATCCAGGTAAATGAGGGCCGTTTTGCATTCGGGAATGATTTCCAATTTTTTGTATAAACTATACCCAAATAATCGACTTCTATCCAAGGAGAACACATCGTAAATATTGGCGTGAATCGACAAATGATCTGCGCCGTGTTCCATCAAATCAGCGGCTAATCTCAGCGTTGCTGGTTTGGTATTATTGTGTTGAAAATTGCCTGTATCGGTCATTAATCCGGTATACAAACACGTTGCAATGCTCGGAGTTACGTGATCGGCACCAAAATGCGATGCAATCCACAAGTAAATCAACTCACAGGTACTCGATGCTTCGTGGTTCCAATAGGTGAATTGCGCAAATTCTTCGGGTTCCAAGTGATGGTCTATCATCACTTTATCGGCCTTTGCTTCTCTCACCAAATCACCCAACTGATTGATTCTAGAAAGACGGTTGAAGTCCAAACAAAAGATGACATCGGCTTCAGCTACTTTTTGTGCCACTTTCTCCGGTGTCTTTTCAAAATCTAAGACTTGTTCATTGCCCGGCAGCCAAAACAAATTCTCGGCGTAATCGGTGGGTGTGCATACCACAACATCCTCAACAAATTCGCGCAAAAAGCCCCATAACCCCAGGGTTGAGCCCATGGCATCTCCATCGGGTTTGTGGTGGGTGGTGATAACAACCGAATGGATTTTTCGGTCGTTCAATTGCTGAACCAAGGAAGCGGTGGTATTGATTAACATGAGATTCAACAAAAATACGCCAAACAGAAGGTATTTTTGTGTGATTATGGGTATCGAAAACCACCAACTGATTACTTTATCGAACGGCTTGCGGGTTGTACATCAACGCGTGAGGGGTACCCAATTGGTTCATGCCGGGTTTTCAATCAATGCAGGTAGCAAGAACGATGGGTTACATCCCGGACTTGCACATGGCCTGGAACACATGCTTTTCAAAGGAACGCAGAAACGGAAAACCATCCATGTATTGAATCACTTGGAAGTTGTTGGGGGCGAACTCAATGCCTACACCACCAAAGAAATCACCACCATTTACGGCACTACCCAAGGCAAACACCTCTCTCGTTTAACGGATATTCTATGCGATGTGATTTTTCGCTCCACATTCCCCGCTCAAGAATTGGAAAAAGAGAAAAAAGTCATCATCGACGAAATCAATATGTACCTCGACACCCCTGAAGAGAACATTTTTGACGAGTTTCAAGAGCGTATTTTTGAAGGACATCCACTGGCGCATAACATTTTGGGTACAGAAGCTACGGTCAATGAGTTACAACAACAACATTTGTTTGACTTTGTTAATACCCATTACCGGTTCGATAACATGGTCTTTTCCGTTGTGGGCAATGTTTCTCTAGAGCGCGTTTTATCGGCACTCAATCGGTTCTTACCGCAAGATTTGCCCAGCAAAAGTTTGGAATCTCTGGATGAAGCGACCCAACTGTCGCTCACTACCAACTTCAAGCCCTTGCCCATCTTCAATGAAACCAAAAAAACCGACTTCAACCAAGCATACGCCATATTGGGAAGTTTGGCTTACGAACTAGATCATCCCAAGCGTTGGACACTGTTGTTGCTCAACAATTTCTTCGGCGGACCGGTACTCAACAGTCGTTTGAATTTAGCCATTCGCGAAAAATACGGTTACACTTACAACGTTGAAAGTGGATACAGCGCTTTCTCTGAAACAGGGCTCTTCCATTGTTTCGTGGGCAGTGAACCCAAATACATCGAAAAATCAGTTTCGTTGATTTTCAAAGAATTGAAGAAAATACGTACTGAGTCGTTAGGTACCTTACAGCTTTCACGCGCCAAGAATCAATACGCCGGACAACTTATATTATCAAACGAAAACCGCAGCGGTTTGATGATGCATTTAGGACAGAGTATCCTTCGCAAAGGAACGGCCACTCGCATAGAAGAAGCCATCGAACACATTCAAAAGGTAACTGCAAGCGACATTTTAGATGTAGCCAATGAAATCCTCAACGAAGACCAATTCAGTCAGTTGAGTTACGTGCCCGAAGATTAATTCGCCATAGCTTATATCCCTTCACTGCTAGGGGGATATACACGAAATACAATATGGCTGTGATGTAATTTTGGTTGATCACATACATGGGTATGTACACAACATCCACAAAAATCCACAAAAACCAATGTTGTATCCAACGCTTTCCTTGCATATACAACGCACAAATACTCAAAATAAACAGTAGGGCGTCTAGGTATAAAAACCGCGGTGGTTGAAACAACCCCGGTGAAATCCATGCTTGAATACTTCCGCTTTTTACAAAATTGGTCCAAGGAAAATACACCATCGCCCCCAGCAAAAAAATGGGCCACAATTCTTTGGACGTGGCAACCCTTGGCGATGTGGATTGATGGCCATCGCCAACAGATGATTTGCGCCATGTGTACCACCCGAATGCTTGGAATAGCAAAAATATCACATTCAAAAAAGCATCTGAATACAGCGCCCCGCGATAAAACACCACTACATAGAGCATTGATCCAGCCATGGCTACAGGCCAGTTCAGGACATTGTTTTTGGCTGCCAACCACACGCACCAAAAAGACAATATCGCTGCCACCAACTCGGTGTACGAGAGGGTGAATGGCTGAAGCCAAGCAGACAGATCTAAAAGGGTTACAGGCATCGTTAAGGGCTAACAAAAATACGGACGTTTAGGAGGTATTTTCCCATTTGAAAAGCAAACCCCTTTCGCCTAACTTTGTTTAACTAAAGAAATAATAATCTAGACCATGTTCGAATTACCTGCACTTCCCTACGCCCACAACGCCCTAGAGCCACACATCGATGCGAAAACCATGGAAATTCACCACGGCAAACACCATCAGGCCTACGTAAACAACTTGAACAATGCTGTAAAAGGAAATGCAGCAGAAGGAGTTGCGTTGCTGGATTTGATTCACAATATTTCAAAGTATACACCTGCCATCCGCAACAACGGCGGTGGACATTGGAATCATACCTTCTTTTGGGGGATTATGGGACCGAATGCAGGTGGACAGCCAACCGGTGCGTTAATGGATGCCATCGTGGCTTCTTTTGGTTCATTTGATGCGATGAAAGAGCAATTCAATAGCGCCGCTACTACCCGTTTTGGCAGTGGTTGGGCTTGGTTAATTGTGCACGATCACAAGTTGGTTATCACCTCAACACCAAACCAAGACAATCCATTGATGGACATCGCTGAAGTAAAAGGAACGCCCATTTTGGGATTAGATGTTTGGGAGCATGCGTACTACTTGCATTACCAAAACCGCAGACCCGATTACATTGGTGCTTTCTGGAATGTTGTAAACTGGTCAGCAGTAAATGCTCACTTTGAAGCAGCTACCCTTTAAGATTACATTGATCTAAAACAAAAAACCCCGGGCAAGCCCGGGGTTTTTTTATGCAATGTGCAATGAATTATTTCTTGCCGGCTTCTGCAGCTGCCTGCATCAACGCACGGGTTGTCTTAACTGTCAAAATCGCGTTCGCTGGTGAATCCAACAATTCGAAACCAGTTACTTCCACGTGACCAACCTTCGCAGATTGTCCGATTTCCAAAGTATCGATGCTAACATCAATGAAATCAGGCAAATCTTTGATCAAGCCACGAACACGCAAACGGTTCAATTTCTTCACCAATTTACCACCCGCACGAACACCAGGAGAGTTTCCTACTACACGAACAGGAATTTCCATGATCACAGGCTTTTTCTCATCAACTGCAACGAAATCGCAGTGAATGATCATATCAGATACAGGGTGGAATTGAATATCTTGCAAAATGGCATCGTAGTTTTTGCCATCCAATTCAATTTTCACTTTGTACACGTTAGGGGTGTACACCAAGTTTTTGAAATCCGCTTGGTAAACAGCAAAATTGATATTGCCGTCTGCCAAACCATACATGTTGCAAGGAACCTTGCCTTCAGCACGCAACACTTTCGCAGTGCGGGTACCTACTTCAGAGCGCAATTCGCCTTTTAGAAAAATGGTTTTCATTTTATATACTTATCTTTTAATGACTTACTTTAATTCAATCTTTGTTTGATGCGCAAATACCTGCTTAAACAAAGAACTGATACTTCCGTGCTCATGCACGTTTCTAATCGCCCTAGCAAACAAAGGAGCTACAGAAACAACTTTGATTTTATCTGAGTGGTGCTTCAATGGAATGGTATCCGTTACAACCAATTCTGTGAGTACCGAATTGTCGATGTTCTCATACGCTTTACCACTCAATACGGGGTGACAGCAAAGTGCACGAACTGATTTCGCCCCTTTATCCATCAACATCGCCGACGATTTGCACAAGGTTCCTCCGGTATCAATGATATCATCAATCAATACCACATCTTTACCCTCAACATCCCCAATCACAGTCATATTGGAAATTTCATTCGCCTTTTTACGCTCCTTGTCACAAATGATCATGCCCAAGTTCAAAATCTTAGCGACTTCACGAATACGATTTGATGCTCCTACATCTGGGGCAGCAATCACGATATTCTCTTGAGGCAATGTTTTGATATAAGGGGCAAAAATGATTGAACTTTCTAGGTGATCCACAGGCACATTGAAAAATCCTTGAATCTGTGGTGCGTGTAACTCCATGGTCATCACACGATTGGCTCCAGCGGTTTGCAAAAGATCTGCAACCAACTTTGAAGCAATCGACACCCTGGGTTTGTCCTTCCGATCCTGACGTGCAAATCCATAATAAGGAATTACCGCTGTGATGTAATTGGCACTGGCGCGCTTAGCAGCATCAATCGACATCAACAACTCCATCAAATTATCTGAATTTGGATACGTGCTCTGCACAATAAACACATCGCAGCCACGAACACTTTCATTAAAATTAGGTTGAAACTCACCGTCACTGAAACGTGAAACGGTCATGTCTCCCATCGACGATCCATAAAAATTACAGATGTCCTGGGTAAGGGTGGCAGACGCACTGCCTGCAAAGATTTTAACGGGGTGTATAAGTGATGTCATAATCGTTTTACTTTCTCTCTGGCTGTGCCCAATGCACACCGGATATCATCAAACCTTCAACTTGTTGCCCTACTAGGATTCGAACCTAGACGTACGGTACCAAAAACCGCTGTCCTGCCGTTAGACGATAGGGCAATTTTTTAGGACTGCAAATATAGGATATTTTTTTATCCTCTACTATAATTCAAAAAATTATTGAACCAATAATACCTCGGTAATGCGTTTTTCTCCTTGCGCCAATTGTACGTAATAATTACCACTTCTGAGTCCAACAACATCAAAATCAACAACATAAGTCCCATGTCCATGCCATTCATCCTTCAGAATTCTCACCAACTGACCACTGGCGTCAAACACACTTAACTTCACATTACCCGACTCGGTAAAGTAAGAAATTTGGGTTTTGTCAACCGCAGGATTGGGGTAAATTTTGTTCAATGCAATCCTACTTACCAAGTCGATATAGTCTTCTACACGTGCTTTATTCGACTTAAAAATGGGCAAGGTATTGAAGTCTTTCCCACCCATTGCCACCTTCACCTCCGCCGCAGGCAATTCAAACCAATCTGTTAGCACCGAAGCATACACTTGTCGAAAATCGTATTGCATAGGCAAATTGTCATTCACTGTAACCGTAGATGGTATGGTGGGGTTGGCCCCAATGACACCGTTCTGAACCGCTTTGCCAAAGACAAACATCGGCGCGGCAGCCCCGTGATCGGTACCATTACTTGCGTTACTCATCACGCGCCGACCGAATTCACTGAATGTCATACCCACCACACGGTCTTCCAATCCCAACAGTTTAATATCGTCTTGAAACGCCGCTATGGCATCGCCCAATTGCTGCATTAATGTTGCATGTCCACCAATCGTGTGATCAGCACTATCAACCTGTTCACTATGCGTATCAAAACCACCCAAACTCACCATGTATACGGGCGTCTTTAACCCACCGCTGATCAACTTGGCCACAATTTTTAACTGATCCGCCAATGGCTGACGTCCGCCCGTTGGGTATTTCGTTGATTTGTTCGATCCTTTGGCCGCGGCATTCTGAATCACCGTAGCATATTGGTTGGTTTGCTGCGCCATCAATCGCAAAAAGGCCAATTCGTTGCCGGCAGGCGTATTCGATGTTGGATCCGTGGTGCCATTCGCCAAATTGTAAAACGTTGTAGGATCAGTGATGGCCATACCCATGTTTACTTCCGGACCCATGAAAGCCAACGAAACCATCTGACCGATTTGTATCGCCAGCGGATCAGGCATCGCGGTGGTTGGATAACCTTTTGGATAACCCGTATACTTTCCGTCTAAATAACGCCCCATCCAACCTGTGGTCCAACTTTCATTGCTGTCCGATCCACTCATCCAAATGTCGGTAGACCTAAAATGTGAATAGTTGGGATTGGGGTAACCTACCGCCTGAATGGCGCTGAGCATACCATTGTTGTATAAATCGCGCATCCCTGACAACTTCGGATGCAACCCCGCAGCCGGTTTATTCCAAAACGGTAAAACTTTGTCTTCCGGAATCAAAATGTTATTTCGCGCTTTGCTCAAATTCGAATATTGATCGATGGGAATCAGCGTATTCAGTCCGTCATTACCTCCCGATAAATTTATAATAACCAACACTTTACCATCCGTTCCACGTCTACCCAAAGACTGCAATAGTGGAGAATCTTCAAATGTTTTTACCCCCATGCCATTCAATGTCAACGGCAAAACGGTTCCAGCGGCGGCGCTTGCTTTAAAAAAGGATCTGCGTTTCATGTTTTATGACAATTGGTATTCAGAGAGGTTCATGATCGACTTTAACAAATAGCGCAATTTCACCGTAGCCGTGGACAATGCCGTGGTGTAGTTTGGGTCGGATGGGTCCGTTGCTGCACGATACTCATCGCTCCAATTGTAGTCAGGTATACCACCCGGCAACAATATTTCTTTCAAACTCGCCGTTTGTGTTGCGTTGATCGACATCGGTAACAAGTGCGATACACACGCTGCAATGAGGTCGTCGGCTTTTCCGGGATTCGTCAATTGTTTCGTAAATATCCAAGGATCAACCAACAGCGTATACGTACCCACCTTGTGGCCAATGAATAACAAGTAATCGGTAAATTGATTGCGCTTGGGCAGGGTGTCGCTGTTTATCCAACTGCGGTGAAACAAGGGTTTTTGATACCAAGCTGGCCAACCCGCCACGTTCGGTGGATCACCCAAGTTGAGTTGTGTAAGCTGACCAAAATTCATACCCATCTGATACATTTGGTAGAGCAAAAAATAATCTGAAGAACTGGGGAATTTCAATTCCATTTCCCTACAAAATCCTACTTGCTGAGTCAATGGATCTTTGATCACGCAAGCGCGATTCCAGGTATCAAAAAAGTGCTCGCTCATCAGCAAGGTTTTGAGTACTGCTTTGATGCTATATCCGCTGTCGCGAAATACTTTCGCCAGTGGCACAATGACATTGGTTTCCACGGTGTCATCAATTTCGTAGTACACGAAATACTCATACAGCTTTCTGCACAAAAACAGAGCTACCTCGTCTACCTTGAAAATCATGGTCAGAAGATCGTCGAGCTCTGTGTTTCCGGCGTTTATACCGGTCTGACCTTTGATCACTGTATTTCCATAAAACGAACTAAATTGTTTGTCCGAACTATCGTGATTCACACTCACAAATGCGGTGCTAAAGGGGTTGGTCAATGGATTGATGCTCCAGCCGGTCAGCACCCGAGCCATTGCTTTAACGTCGTCTTCGGTGTATTTGCTGTTGGGGCCTTTTCCCAACGTAAAAAGTTCCTGTAGTTCGCGAGCGTAATTCTCGTCGGGCGCCTTTTTTGTATTCAATCGACCATTGAGGTAGAACAACATGGCCGGATCAATGGTAATCGCCCTGGTCAAATCCTTCAAATTGCCCAACGCATGGGTATACAGCACTTTCGTGTATACGTAACAAGCCCTAGAATCAGGAATTTCAAGAAACTGCAAAGCAAAGTGATTGTGCCAAAACAAAACCATTTTCGCTTGAATATCTGGAGATTGTGTTACCATCTGTCCCCAAAACCAAGACTTTACACTCCCTTTCCGATAGGGTTCAACCGCAGGATCTAAGGCCGCATTTACCCAAGTAGACCCGTAAGGCACATTGGGGTCGTTCACCAAATTGCCATAATTGTTTATCGGAGGATTGGGTAGGGTGGTAGATACATTCAACAGAGCATCAACAACCTGCTCCAACGTTTTGCCTTTGTACAAATTGTAATCCGATACTTTCACACCAAACAAGGTTCTGCGCAAAAGATGCATGAGCTCATCTTTGGCAAACGTGCCTGTGTACGCTGATATTCCCGTGTTCGTTCTGCGCATTAGGGATTTCTTACCTGCCTCGTTCGACGATTGGGTTTTGGGCGATGCAGGTAGAATGGATTCAAAAAAGGCTGTACGGTCCATGTGTTTAACAAATGTAACCTTCAGACATCATTTAAGATACAATGGTTTACTTCTGCCCAATGAAAATGTCAATTTTTTGACGCGTTCACATAATTCATGCGCACTTGACCGTGGTGATAAACCACCCTTTCTCCGTTGGCGAGTTCCAAGCATGCTTGTCCAAGTTGATTGACCTCCTTGAGCATCGCACTGAAAGAGACGCCGGTTTTCACATCCAAAAACACTGCGGTTTCATTGCGTTTATACAGCAAATCGTCGTACTGCGTTGCATAAAACGAAGTACGATGCCAAGCGTCTAACAATGCGAGCAGGTTCGACATAACCACAGATTCGATATTGAAATGCTGTGCTAAATCAGCCGATGCAATTTGTACGAGAGAAGTAGCCGCAACCGCTTGCGGGAACTCTGTTTGATTCACATTCACACCTAAGCCCAAGAGCAAGTATTTCTTTGGTCCGATTTGCGTGGTTTCCATCAACATACCCCCCAATTTCACATCGCGATATAGGAGGTCGTTGGGCCACTTGATATCCACTTTTTCACCAACCAACTTACCCACCGCGAGGGCCACCGATGCACTCAAAGCTTTGTTGACGGCAACAAAATCGAATTCTTTTTTCGGATCTAACGGAAATGCTACAGTAAACAACGCATTCATCCCACGTTGCGAGTTCCAGTCGCTGCCCCGCTGTCCTACACCCTGATGCTGAAAATGGGTATACAGGGCGATGGGTTTTCCGCCTGCGACCAAGCCCATGGCACCAGCGGCAATAAACCGTTGTATTTCTTGTTGGGTGGAATCACATTGAGGAATAAAAAAAACATGTCCGTCACCAACGGCTTGTATGAACTGAATGTCTAACAAAATGGCGTTCTTTGCAGCAAAGTAAGTGATTAGATGGCGAAAAAAATTCAAACCTCAGGTGTAGAAGCATTGGTGGCCGTGATTGTACATGGTTTACAGGAGAAAAAAGGGATCAATATTGTTTCATTGGATTTGCGTAAGACGAGCAGCGCATTTGCCGATTTCTTTGTGATTTGTCATGGTGGTTCTGCCAGACAGGTAGATGCATTGGCAGACAGTGTAGAAGACGAGGTACGCAAAGCCCTACAAGAAAAGCCCGCACACCGAGAGGGTAATGACGAAGCAGAATGGGTACTGCTTGATTACATCAACGTGGTGGTTCATATTTTTTCGGAAGAAAAAAGAAACTTCTATCAACTTGAAGAACTGTGGGGTGACGGTGTGATTACCAAACACGACTCATAATTTTTCAAAAAACATTTGGAAAGTTAAACTTCATTCGTATCTTTGCAGCCCCTTAGATGGCCCGTTCGTCTATCGGTTAGGACGCCAGGTTTTCATCCTGGAAAGAGGGGTTCGACTCCCCTACGGGCTACGAAAATAAATCGCGGGATGGAGCAGTGGTAGCTCGTCGGGCTCATAACCCGAAGGTCACAGGTTCGAGTCCTGTTCCCGCTACTAAGAGAAAAGCCGAGCAAATGCTCGGCTTTTTTTATTTTAACTCAATTTCTTCGAAAAAATCCAGTGCTCGCAAACCCTGCTCTCCCCAAAATGCGTAATTGTGCGACCCATTTTTAACCAAGACCAATTTCATAGTTGATCGCTTAAAAGAACTACCGGCAGAGCGTCGTACATCCTCATCGGCATCAAACAGCTGCTGCGATTGCTGAACAGGAACTACATTATCTGCTTCTCCGTGAGCGAGATAACAAGGCACGTGCAACTCCTTGATCCTCAACTGTATGTTGTTACTCCCCCGCCATCGCCAAGGCACTTGCTCATATTTACCCAAACAATTGATCATTAGGTTGTCGGTCTTCATCAACAACGGGTTGTAATCGCCACTCAAGCCGGCACATCCCTGGAACGCCTCAGCATGCTCCAAAGCGAGCAACAAAGCTCCACGTGCACCGGTTGATAATCCCATTACAAAGCATGGAATGGGCAATTGCATCGATTTATAGTAAACATGCCCATTTACCGCCTTTGTAGGGTCATGCGGTATACCTTGATCCGTAAAATAACTCCTACTTTGCAATGGCTTTAATACAGAATCCCAAAGCCATGTGCGCGTAGGATGCAATCGGTAATCGGCCCGCATCTGCGGATACAAACTGTCCATGTAAACACTCTTTCCCATCTCCACCAACATCACATCATAACCTCTCTTTACAGCCTCATCACAAACCCTCGTTCGTGTGCACCACTGCGTATCGGCGTAATTCCAACCGGGCAATAGCAGCAACATTTTCCTACGAATCGATGCATTCGCTAATCGAGCGACCTTGATTTCAACACGAATCGATTTGCCATTACAAGGAACAAAATACACAGTATCTTGAGCAAAATGGGGCAACCGCAAGGAATTCACATTGTCAGACTGGCCTGAAGCTTTGGACCCAACATTTCGGGGAAATGAAAACACACCCTGTTGATCAGTCGCCGTAAAGAGGGTCAATGTCAACAACGCAATCGACACAATGCCAACGCCAACAATGATCCGCACACGACCTAAAAAGCCCGGTATGCGTCGATATTTCATTGTCCAAGCCATAGGCATGCTATGTACTGTTATTCAGACTCGTAACCGAATTGATCTAACATTTTCTTGTTGTTGCGCCAATCCTCACGAACCTTCACAAACAACTCCATGTACACCTGCTTTTGGAAAAACTGTTCTAATTCTTTCCTCGATTCAATGCCCAAACGTTTGATGCTCTGTCCCTGTTTCCCAATGATAATGGGCTTTTGCGATGGGCGTTCAACAATAATTTCACAACTCAATCGCAATATTTTGGGCTCTTCCTTAAACAACAACGTCACAACTTCTACTGAATAAGGCACTTCCTCATCGTACAGTTTCAAAACATTGTTACGAATGATCTCATTCACAAAAAAGCGCTCCGTTTTATCGGTCAGCTGATCCTCAGGGAAATAGGCGGGGTGCTCGGGTAAAAACCCAACCAGATATCGCTCCAATACATCAATCTGGAACTTTTCCTGAGCGGAAATGGCCAAGTACACATCCGCTTCAAACGTTTTCTTCAACCACACCATTTTCTCCTCCAACTTCTGCTGATGTACCTTGTCGATTTTATTCAACACCACAATTTTCTTGGCCTTGGATCGATCAAACTTCTCATGAACCTCCTCCGAAAAATCCTTTCCATTGATGTCAATCAATAAAATGAGCACATCGCTATCGTCTACACTCTCCTTTACAAATTTCATCATGCGCTCATGCATGCCGTAACTCGTTTCTCGCAAAATCCCGGGGGTATCTGAAAAAACAATCTGATGTCCTTCCCCGTTTTTAATGCCAAATGTCCTGTGGCGGGTTGTCTGTGCCTTCGAATTTACGATGGCCAACTTCTCACCCAACAAAGCGTTATACAAGGTACTTTTACCTGCATTGGGCATCCCGATGATGCTTACAAATCCTGATTTAAATGGTGTTTCACTCACTACTTCAAACCTACTATGAAAATCTTAACTTTGTTTATGTCGTTTTTGCAAAGCTCACGAAGCCTATTCCCTGGGACCAAATACATGATTTGTCTGTTTTTGGCGGTCGCCCTTCATGGACTTCAGGCCCGAAATGATGATAACTCCCCTCAAATTGATAGCACGAGGAATGGCTTCGGCAAGGCCAAAATGGGCATGTACTTCAAAAAAAATTGGGACTTGAGAAATGCCATCATCGCCATGAATGCGCGCTGCGCCAAAAGCAACAGCGAAACACTCATCCTCCCCAAAAAAATCAATCAGTACAAACGCGTTTTTAGCGACTCCTTCAATGAATGGAACGCGGACATTTGGTCGAAAGGACAACCATGGGGACGGTTTCACCCCGATAATGCCCACCAATTTTATGGCGATCCCCAGGTGTTTGTTGGGAATGGCTGTTTGCATTTGTTGAACGAACCCATCGCCCAGCCCATCATTTTAGAAAATCAACCGGCACAGGATCAAGCCCGATTGATAAAAGCCCAAACCGAAACCAATTTCATATTGCCCAATTTGGTTAAAACAGGGTATGTTGATGCGGCCGGACAGCTGATTGAATCCAGTGAAACAACCCCAGATGTATCAGGGGCCATCGCCAGCCAAGTTCAACCCGCGAATTCTA
>JAHEMG010000168.1 GCA_024643755.1 Flavobacteriales bacterium
ATTTCAAAAAATTCATCAAAGTAGAACTTACAGATGGAAGAACCTACCAACTCGCCATTACCGGCAACGTAGACCCCATGTAAGGGAACATTCACTATCCATTCATCTGCAGCACACCACCAGTGTGCAAAAATACCACAGGATAGACACCTGCTGCATCCGACCTCAATACACCACTGTCAATCCCAGACAATAGCCACTCATTCAAGGCAAACAATGCTTTACCCGTGTACACAAAATCAATAGGTATGCCATTGTTCTGTGTGCGCACGACCTCCATAAACGATGCTAAAACTGCATCACTTTTGGCGTAGCCCCCAAATTCATAGCCCGAAACAAACTCCAAGCGCTCCGAGGCACCCTGCTCGTGAGCAAACTGCTGTTGCTCTTCAACATTCTTTAACACCATCACCGCATGGATTACTGCGTTCATTCCAACACGGTCCATCGCCCTGCGCAAACCAATCGCCGTGGTCGCTGTGGCACTCGCATGAAAAACATGTTCTAGCTTCAGCGAACGATTCAGCCAAGCTGCCACCACCGCCTCAAACCCGACAAAACCCTGATTGCCCTTTCCACCCTCCTGAACAACATACACCGCATCCCCCTCAATTCCCAGCGACTGTAACACCCAGGACAATGATGCCAATTTATCGCGATACAAACTGCGCGACACCCCAATCACCTCCATCCCCGAATTGCGAGCAACCCGTAAATAATGATTGTCTAAAGGTTCATCGCCCCGAAGGATTCCTATACACCTTACACCGCTCAACTCCGCAGCAACGGCAGTAGCTACCAAATGATTGCTGTAGGCACCGCCATACGTGACCAAAATGCGCTTGCCTTGTGCCGACATCTCCGCCAAATGTCCCACCAACTTCCGCCATTTATTGCCCGATATCACCGGGTGAATCAAATCATCGCGCTGAATCCAAACATCGCCAGCAGGCAAATGCATCACCTCCAAGGGCGGGTGCAAGTTCAACGTATCAAATCCGGCATTCAAGTTCAGCGTCATCGCCCTGAGCCCCCAGAAAGCGGCAAGCCCAACAATTCACGCAAACTGCGCGCAGCCACCGAGTGATACCCTGGCTCCGCCTGTAAAAAGATCTCCGTAGCCATTTCCTTGCCCTGGGCAAACGCTGGTTCATATTTTCCATCCCTCACTACATACTGCGCCAACAACGCCTCGTAAATGGGCATCAAGAACTTCCGTCGACCCACCTTCAACAAAAAATCATGCATGGCTTGATATGCAGGCCTATAATCACTCTGAATCGCCAACACAAACCAATCACAAGCAATTTCAGCATTCTGAGTTTGTGTGAAACCAAAACGCGCGTCCAAACCAGCCATCTCATCGCGCGACAACCGTCCGGGCGATCCATCCGCACGTGTATGCAACTGTCTCAGCAAATGCAACCAATGATGCGTGGTGAAGCCAGTGGTATCGATCACTGAAGCATCGCAAGGCACAGAATAACCTGAGTGAAGCGGCTCCCCACTCACCAAAAACTTCGATACTTGCTGTTCCACTCGCTGAAACGCCTTGCTCTCCAACTTCGGAAATCCACCCACGCCTGGGGCCGGCAACCCCCCTCCATCAATCCATGCCGCCACAAGAGGTTCAAAATTCGACCACAACATCACACCCAAGGTTTGCGCATTCTTTTCATGAAATGCCTTCAAATCAGCCAAAAACAAATCGGTGGTTACTGTGCCAAACGCATATCGTTTAAAATGATGGTTCAGCAGTTCATCGAAGGCCTTCCGACCGTACAACTGCTCCAACATCATCAAAAAGAAACGACCTTTTTCATAAGCGATATCCGTGAGTCCTTCATCGGGATCGCGGTCGCCAAGATGCAGCCGCAGGTGACTGTCGTCCGGAGATTCCTTCATCATCCAGCCCAACGTTTTGTCGAGTTCACCCTTGCCCAACACCCGCAGCATATCGGCATAATCAGCCCCATAAAGGCGTTCCATGATGCGCGATTCAACGTAAACGGTAAAGCCCTCATTGAGCCAAAAATCGTCCCAGGTGCGATTGGTCACCAAGTTTCCACTCCAGCTGTGCGCCAATTCATGCGCGAGCAAACTCACCAAACTCCGATCCCCCGCGATGATGGTGGGGGTGGCAAATGTAACCACGGGATTTTCCATGCCCCCGAACGGGAAACTGGGCGGAAGTACCAGTACGTTATAATCGCCCCAAGCGTATTCTCCAAACATGTCGCTGGCGGCGTCGACCATTTTTTGCAAGTCAGCAAATTCCCAAACGGCCTTATCAAGCAGTTTGTGTTCGGCATAAACCCCGGTATTTTTTCCGAGCGATTTGTATCCAAACGAGCCTACGGCGATGGCCATGAGGTAGCTAGGGATGGGTTTTTTCTGTTCGAAGCGATGGACTTTGTTGTTCAATATAAGATCGCCCTCGGGATTACCGAGTTTCACGGCACTCATCACCACATTGAAATCGGTAGGATTGATATCCGGATCTTCTCCGCCGATGCAGTCTTCCCTGCTAGAACGATGGCCATTTGCGTCAGCAGTTGCGCCGCCTGCGGCGGCGCAAACCACCTTTACCTCGGCTGAATAAGTAAATCTAACACTGGGTTTGTCTTGCAACGGGATCCACGTGCGGGCCAAAATGGCTTGACTTTGACTGAATAAAAACGGATGGGTTTGATCGTAGGTTTGTGCGGGCGATAGCCATTGAAGCGCCCCGGCCGAAGGCCGGGTTTTGTAATGAATCACAATCTTCGATTGTGACCGCGGCACCTCTATTTGCAATGGTTTCCCAAACAACAACGAATCCGCCGTTCCCACTCCCACAGAGTAAGTAAGCCTCTTCGCCTTAGACTTCAAACTACCCGTTTTTTTATCGTAGGCGCCTCCCCCATAGACCCCCAACACATCCATGTCGCGGTGATCCAACAACAAAATATGATTCCCCGTAATCGGATTGAAATGATACGGTGGCACTGAGCCCGGCTTCCGGTTATCAAGCAAATACGCATGCACCAAATCATACTCCACCCATCCCTCTATCGTTTTATCCGCGAAATTCACCTTCAAATGCATATCGATGTGCTTGATCACAAACTCCCTGTCATTTGCATAACTGTGTCCCTGTAACACCTGAGCACCCTCACCAAAGTATGGCGACCGTGCACCACAAGCCCGCACATCGCCCAAAGCCAGTAACAGCAATCCCAAAAAGACAAAACGCCTCACAAATGCATGCAAATTTTCCATTATCAACAAAAATACAAACCAAACCCTATCTTTGCCTCATCATTCGGGGTGCCTCTAATCGAGCGCTGAGATTATACCCGCCAACTTGATCAGGATAATGCCTGCGCAAGGAAATGTCGCCGCCCCTTTGGCTGTGCTCCGGATGAAAAAACCATTCATCCATGAAAAAAAACCTCCTTTTCACTGCATTTCTATCCCTCTTGGGCTTATCCTACAACACCCTTTTGGCTCAACAATCCAATGCCAACAGCAGTTCTGGGAACAACACGTCGAATAACGCTCCCAACAAATCTGCGAACGTACAAGACGATTCTGCTACCGAAGTAGAATCCATAGAAGCGGCCATGGTCAACGCCGTAAATTTGGGCAAACGCAATAGCAGCATCAGTGCGATGCAGGTGATTAGCATCCAACGAAAAGACCCCATCTCAGTGCAAAATTTGGGTCGCGATATCCCCTTCCTCACCCAATCACTCACCAACGTCATCTCCACCTCAGACGCCGGAAATGGCATTGGTTACTCAGGTATTCGCGTGCGTGGTTCCGATGCCACCCGTACCAATATCACCATCAACGGCGTTCCCATCAACGATGCCGAAAGTCAAGGAACCTTCTGGGTGAATATGCCCGATCTCAGCTCTTCTGTTGAAAATCTGAACCTCACCAAAGGTGCTGGATTCTCAACCCACGGTGCCGGTGCCTTCGGGGCTACCTTGTCCATCGGAACCGAAAGAAATAGCCAGAAACCCTACTATCAAATCGATCAGAGTCTCGGCAGCTTCGGAACCATCAA
>JAHEMG010000179.1 GCA_024643755.1 Flavobacteriales bacterium
GTTTATGGCACCCCTCAGCGATCCGCAACGGGATACGACCTCAGACGGTTAAACATGTTGCTTGCCGTTTTGGAAAAGCGATGTGGATTCAAACTGGGGCAGCAAGATGTATTCGTGAATTTGGCCGGAGGATTGCGATTAGAGGACCCCGCGCTCGACTTGGCCTTGATGGCCGCCATCATGAGTAGCTTCTACTCAGAACCATTGCCAACCAAATGCGTATTTTCAGCAGAAGTGGGACTTAGCGGAGAAGTAAGGGCCGTTCAACGGGTTGAACAGCGCATTGCCGAAGCGGAAAAATTGGGATTCACCGATATAGTTATATCTAAATACAACAAGTTCAACCAAGAGCACACTGGAAAAATCAAGGTGCACAGTTTTGGTAGGATCGATGAAATATTCAGTTGGCTTTTTGGCTAACAAACCATCAAGCACTCATCCACTTCTCGCGCACAAAACTCTTCGCCAACAGGGCGATTTTTTGAGAATTCGGGATACGAACCCGACTTTCCAAAATATCTACCGCTGTGGTGCGTTCGATTTTCTCCAACAATTTCAAGTAGTAAATGTAAGCGGTGTAAACACCCAATCTACAAGCCACAGGCAACTGAACGATACCCTTGTATGCATGGGCAAAGTCCTGTTTTACATCTTGAATAATCTCGTATTTATCAGAGTCAGTGAAATGATTAAAATCTACACCAGGAAAGTAAACACGTCCGCGCTCATCCACATCAGAACGAATATCGCGCAGAAAATTCACCTTCTGAAAAGCGGCACCCAAACTGCGGGCGAAAGGCACCAAATGCTGATACTGCGCATCGTTACCATTGCAGAAAACCTTCAAGCACATCAATCCAACCACCTCGGCACTACCATAAATGTACTCTGAATAACTCGCTGCGTTATGACTGCTGGTATCCAAATCCTCTTCCATCGAATTGAAAAAGGGTTCGATGAGGTCGCGACCGATGCCAAATTGATTTGCCGCCAATTGAAAAGCATGCAATACTGGATTTGTACTGATTCCCTCTTCAATTGCTTGGTAGGTCTGGGCCTTAAAATCGGCCAACATACGCTCTTTGTTAAAACCATGGAAGGTATCCACAATCTCATCTGCCACGCGCACCAATCCGTAGATAGAAAAAACGGCCCATCGACTGTCTTTCGACAGCAATCGAATACCCAATGAGAAACTGGTGCTGTAGTTCAGCGCCAATTTGCGACTCATCGCGATGGAGGTATCATCAAACAGCTTAATGCTCATTTTCTATCCTTTCTGTTACTAAACGAGAGCCAATGACTACAATCGGCAGTCCCGTTCCCGGATGCGTACTCGCCCCAACATAGTATACGTTGTTGAGCTTTTCGTCTTTGTTGGCAGGACGCAATGCACCAATTTGGTTCAAGCCATGCGCCAATCCCAACCCACTACCTTTGTATAAGTTAAACATCTTTTGCCACTCGTTGGGAGTGTAAACAACTTGTGTTAGGATATTGTTTTTGATGTCGAAGTTGACCCGCTTACCAAGGTCCTCAATGATTTCGTCGACCAGTTTCCCTGCATCACTCCAATCGGGCTTTACGCGCAAATCGGGTACAGGACACAAAATGAACAGGTTTTCGCAACCTGCCGGAGCACAATCGGGATTGCTCTTGCTCGCAACGTTCACATAATAATAGGGCTTTTCCGGAGCCACTTCACTTCTGAAAATCGTATCGGCATAATCACGGAAATTGTCGCCCAAGTAGTAATTATGGTGGTGAATACCCGGAATGGTACCTTTCACTCCCAAATAAATGGTGAATGGTGCCAGGGTCCACTCCATTTTATCCAACTTTTCCTCGGTATACTTGGCGCGATTCAAGAACTTCCCACGGAACCAAGCCGCATCGGCATTGATCACAAACAAATCGGCACGATATACTTCACCGTTTGCATCTGTCACTGACACCATTTTGCCAGCGCTGTGCTGCACCGACATAATTTCTGTGTTGTAGATCATCTTCACGCCCTTTTTCTCGAGCAGTCCCATGATTCCTTCCACAATTTTATACATCCCTCCTTTTACATTCCAATACCCATCATGCTCCAATTCTGTGTAATTCAACAAATTATATACACTTGGCGTATTGAAAGGTGTTGCGCCCAAGAAAAAGGCAACCAGAGAGAAAATGATCTTTACTTCTTCACTTTCGAAATGACGTTCAAGCTCCGCCCAAAACGTACGGAACATTTTCGGCAAATGCTTCAAAGGTACCGTGGCCATGCTCAGGGCATAGGAAACGATGTTATCGAAGTTGCGCTTAATGATTTTGTATTCGGTATCGTGAAAAATCTCCTTCGCGCCTTTGAGGTATCCACGCACTTTGGTTTCAAAATCGCTTTCGATGCCCTTGAATTCCTCCGCTAAACGGTCGAGATCTTTGTAAATCTGAAAAACGCGATCGCTACCCGCCATATTCACTGTGTATAGCGGATTCAACTCATTCAATTCGAATGGAATGGGCTCTCCGATAGAATCGAACAACTCCTTAAACTCGTAACTCATGGAGAAAAACGAAGGTCCTACATCGAAGGTAAATCCATCTTTCTTCAACAAGTGAAGTCTTCCACCAGGAATATCCTGCTTCTCAATCATGGTTACTTCGTAACCCTTGTAACTCAATCGAAGGGCTGTTGACAAGCCACCCAATCCTGCACCTACTACTATTACTGACTTAGTCACGACCGTATTTTTTTAAATATCTTTTTGGAACAAACAAAAACCCGAACGCTTCTGCGCCTTCTTTGGAATGCACTTCATGATGCAAATGGTGGGTTCTACGCATCGCTTTGAAATATCGCGAACGGGCCACACGCAACCATTTCACCCGCTGATGTACAAAAACATCGTGCACCAAGAAATAAGCCAATCCATAGAGCGCAATACCAATACCACCAAAGAACCGCCAATCAAACTCCGGCGCACCAACAATGATGAGCCAAGCTGAAGGAATAGCGAACATAAACCCAAACAAATCGTTGAGTTCAAAAGTGCCTTTGCGGGGTTTGTGGTGGCTCTCATGCCAAAACCACATAAAGCCATGCATCACGTATTTGTGGGAAAACCAGGCCACAAATTCCATGAAAAAGAAAAACAGAAGTACTACGAGTATATTAAGCATTTTGTTGACGTTCTATAATTAAACACGCCAACAGAATAAAGGTTTTGTGGAATGAAATGATTTTTTCGATAAAAAAGATTAAACAAAACGAAACTCCTCATTTTGTCAATATGTCTTTGGGTTTGGGCGCATTGAAGCGATAAGTCACACCCGCTGAAATCAAATAATCTGCAAATGCTGCATCGCCATTGCGCGGAACACCTGTAGCATCTTGTATTTCTTTATCGGTAACTGATTGTTTACGTATGCGATACACCGCCATAGGCGCATTGAAATTCACTGTAGTTTTGCCTTTCATATAGGTTACGCCTGGTTCCAAAGAAACTACATAACCCGGTCTGCGAAAACCCAAACTCTCTCCAATCAGGTCCTTCACCGGCACGCCCTCAATTCTACCACCCCATGAAATTGATAGGCCGTGTAGTTTGGACTGCGACAAAAACCCAAGTCTGGCAGCATACTGATCCGCCACAGAACACATGTATTCATTGCTTGCAGAGCGATACGTTAACGTACCATTCACCCCGCGTGGATTGGAAATATAAAAAGCATTGCCATAGGCATATAGACCATCAGCCATCTCCCAGAAACCTTGTAATTCCAAAGAAAGACCTACACCTCCATCGCCCAATTGTATGCTTTGATCCACAGGACGGTAAACGGTTTGACGTGTTTCTGCCCCTGATACCGGATCCGTAACCCGCACATTGTAAAAGCTGTCTTTGGCATTCCAATTGCCCGTTGGCAACTTCAGTCCCACACCCACCATCAAGTTACTGTTTGTATGCGATGCGGGATTCCACAACCAGCGACTCACACCCACCCGAGCATCGCCAATTCCCGCCG
>JAHEMG010000184.1 GCA_024643755.1 Flavobacteriales bacterium
GCCAGAAGAATTTGGGCCAACATCATGAAAGACATGGGCGCCACAAACCCCGATGCCATGATGCTCAGATTCCACACCCAAACCGGTGGATCTACACTCACCGCCCAGCAACCCGAAAACAACATCGCTCGTGTAACGATCCAAGCACTGAGCGCAGTATTGGGCGGCACACAGAGTTTACACACCAATGGATACGATGAAGCACTCAACTTGCCTACCGAAAAAGCCGCAAGAATCGCCCTGAGAACCCAACAGATCATCGCCCACGAAAGTGGAGCAACCAATACCGTAGATCCTTTGGCTGGTTCTTATTATGTAGAACACCTCACCGATACCTTAGAAAAGGAAGCCATGAAACTCATTCAGCACATCGATGAGATGGGTGGCTCTGTCTCTGCCGTAGAATCTGGATGGATGCAAGAGCAAATCGCCCGCAGTAGCTACGAAGCCCAAAAATCGATCGAAAATGGTGAGCAGATTGTCGTTGGCGTGAATGCATTTACTACGAATGAAACCGAAACGATGCCATCGTTCAAAATAAACGACAGTATACGGGTACAACAAAGCGAAAAACTGGCCAAACTCCGAAGCGATCGCAATGATGAAAAATTTGAGTCGAGCATAAAAAATCTAGCCCAAGCCGCCGATGGTGAGGCCAATTTGATGCCTTATATTTTAAACTGCGTTGAATCCTATGCCACTTTGGGCGAAATCGCTGATATACTGAGAAATAAGTTCGGAGAATACCAAGGATAACGCTTGTTTCAACAAGTGATTTTCAAGGCAGAAATGGACGGATTCCATACCAACTTGTTCCATAGTAAAAAAAATTAAAAAACAAGCAAAAAAAATTAGCAGTTTGTGAATTTTGTCTTTTTCTTAGCACTTTGGTTGGTGAGAAACGCAGCACTTGATTACCAACCACTTACAAGTAAATACCAACAAAGGATTAACAAATTAGAGCAGAAACACAGATGACAGACAAAAAGGCACACGAAATTTCTTGGCAAGAATGCCTTACCATTATCCGTGACAACGTCACACCCCAGAGTTTTAAGACTTGGTTTGAGCCCATCAAGGCGGTCAAATTGGCCAACAAGGTGCTTACCATCCAAGTACCCAGCCAATTCTTTTACGAATGGTTGGAAGAACACTATGTCCAACTGCTGCACAAAACTTTAAAGAAAGTCATTGGTCCAACCGCCAAGTTGGAATACAACATCATCGTGGAAACCTCTGCTCCAGGCCACGACACCACCCCTTACACCATCAACCTACCCACCGGTAGCAATTCTACCAAATCAGTACAGAATGAGTTGGGAATGCCCATCAACATGGACACCCCCATCAAAAACCCATTCATCATCCCTGGTTTGAAGAGAATGAACATTGATAGCCAATTGAATCCCCGCTACACTTTCGACAATTTCGTAGAGGGTGATTGCAACAAATTGGCAAGAAATGCAGGTTTGGCCATCGCTCAAAAGCCCGGCGGAACCGCATTTAATCCCCTCATGGTCTTTGGTGGATGCGGATTGGGTAAAACCCACCTCGCCCATGCCATCGGCAACTTGACAAAACAAACTCACAAACAAAAAGTGGTGGTTTTCGTCAGTGCTGAAAAATTCATCAACCAATTCATCGACTCAGCCAAGCAAGGCAACAACAATCAGTTCATCAACTTTTACCAATACCTCGATGTATTGATCGTTGACGATGTACAATTCTTCGCCAAAAAAGAACGCACACAAGAAATATTCTTCCAAATCTTCAACCACCTGCACCAAAACGGCAAGCAAATCATCCTTACCTGTGACCGTGCACCCAAGGACCTGAAGAACATGGACGAGCGCCTGTTATCACGCTTCAAATGGGGCTTGAGCGCAGACCTCAATACCCCCGATTTCGATACCCGCGTCTCTATTTTGGAAAACAAAATGTACCAAGATGGTATCACCCTCAACCGTGATGTGGTTGAATACTTGGCCCATAACATCGACACCAACGTGCGTGAACTCGAAGGAGCACTAATTTCTTTGTTGGCGCAAGCCAGCTTGACAAGAAAGCAGCTCGACCTTAACCTTGCTAAGCAAATTGTCAAGAATTTCGTCAAGAATTCTACCCGCGAAATCAGCATCGAGTATATCCAAAAATTGGTTTGCGACTTCTACAACATCCCCGTGGAAGCCGTGAAATCCAAAACCCGTAAGCGCGAAATCGTACAAGCCCGTCAAATCGCCATGTATTTCACCAAAGACCTCACAAAGGCCTCTCTGAAAAACATCGGTATCTTCTTCGGTGGTCGCGATCACTCTACCGTGATCCATGCCTGTCAAACCGTGAATGACTTGATCGAAACCGACAAGAAATTCCGTCACGACGTTGAAGAAATTGAAAAGCGTATCAAAATCAACACGTTTTAAGGATTTTTCACCAACTCGGTGTAACCCTCAACCCTTGCCCAGACGGTTATCTTAACATGCTTAAGTTCTATCGATCTTTTCTCTATGCCCTCAATGGATTGTGGTTGCTCCTTAGTACAGAAAGGAATTTTCGCATCATGGGCGTCGTTTGCCTGTTGGTAAACCTAGCCGGATTTTCCCTAGACGCCTTTGGCGAACACCTAAACCGATTCGAATGGGCCATCCTCTGGTGTTCAATGGGATTGGTTTTTGTTTCTGAAGGACTCAACACGGCCCTTGAAACAACCCTCGACGCTCTGCATCCAGAAAAACACCCCATGATCGGTCGCGCCAAAGACATGGCCGCCGGTGCAACACTCTCTGCAAGTATCGTTGCGATTATCGTGGGACTTTATATTTTCACCCCACACGTCATGTCCTTGCTACAGGGACAATAGCGCGTTGGAGGAATCTTCGTTCAAAAAACGATATCCCACCCCGACGAAATATCAAATTCTCTTAAAAACCCAACTCTTTCAGTTGCTTCGCGTCGATCTCACTCGGCGCATCAATCATCACATCCCTACCGCTATTGTTCTTAGGGAAAGCGATGTAGTCTCTGATACTCTCTGAACCTCCAAACAAACTGCATAAACGGTCGAATCCGAAGGCCAATCCACCGTGTGGAGGTGCGCCATATTCAAATGCATTCATCAAGAATCCGAACTGTGCCTGGGCTTCTTCTTTGCTAAAGCCCAACAAATCAAACATTCTTGACTGCAACGTTTTATCAAAAATACGGATCGAACCGCCACCAATTTCCACCCCATTGATGACCAAATCATAGGCATCCGCCCTAACACTGCCTGGATCGGTGTGCATAAGAGCAATATCCTGTGGTAATGGACTGGTGAATGGGTGGTGCATGGCATGCCAACGACCACTCTCTTCATCGTGTTCCAACAAAGGAAAATCCAATACCCACAACGGCTTATAATCAAAAGGATCTCTCAACCCCAATTCAGTACCCATCAATAATCGAAGTTCATTCAACTGCTTGCGGGTTTTGTGTAAATCACCCGCCAACAACAAGATCAAATCACCTGGCTCCGCACCAAAGGCCGACTTCCAAGCCGACAAGGCCTCAGCATCATAAAACTTATCTACTGAACTCTTGGCACTACCATCCGCTTCTATCCTGCACCAAACCAACCCTTTGGCACCAATTTGCGGGCGCTTCACAAAATCCGTCAACCCATCCAATTGCTTACGGGAATAATTTCCAGCACCCTTGGCACAAATACCTATTACGGCCTCCACAGAATCAAAAACCACAAAATCTTTTCCGCTAATCAGATCCACATCCGTTTCGGGAGATTTCAATTCCACAAAACGCATATCGAAACGAATATCTGGCTTATCACAACCGTACCAACGCATCGCATCGGCATAATTCATCCTTGGAAAATCACCGAATGTTAACCCCTTTTCCTTTTCAAACAAATGCTTCGCCAACCCTTCAAAAGTTTGCAAAATATCCTCGCGCTCCACAAAACTCATTTCACAGTCTATCTGGGTAAACTCGGGCTGCCTATCAGCACGCAAATCCT
>JAHEMG010000194.1 GCA_024643755.1 Flavobacteriales bacterium
AATACCTCAGTGTAACAACGTTAAATTGTTGCATAAGGATACCTGTCACCCCATGAAGTGTGAGAGTGAAGCTACCAAGCAGTTGGCGATGTTGCATGCCAATGCAGGTGGTGTGGGATCAGGTTTGTTGAAAGAGTCTATCGAGTGTTTGGGTGCGAAAAACCCCCAATACGGTGTAACCTTTATTTTGAGTGATTTGAAACCTGGTTGTACCTTCTCAACCGTTTCTATCAACTTCGATTCAACTTGTAACCCCAACGGTTGGGTGCCATTGAGCTCATTGAGCCCAGGTAACCGTCCTCCTGGACCTCCATTCCCTGGCTACCAATTGGCAGGTAACCCACCAAGTCGTTACTCAAAACAATATTCAGCTTCACAAGTATGTGATCCTAGCGGATGTATCACAGTAGGTATCGTGGTAGGTAATGGTGTTCGCAAGCCGGGTACATTCTCTCCCCCAACGCCCGATCGTCCGATTTGTAGCGATACTCAGTGGTACAGAAAGTTTGCTTGTTTCCCATTGATCGATCCTGCCTTTGAAGTAATTACCCCAGTACCAAATGCTGTAGGTATTCGCAAAATCTGTAAAGGCGATGCGGTAATCGTTCGTCCCGTACCAGGAAACAAAACCCGCACCGATGATTTGAAATCTTTGCGTTGGTCATTTGAAACTGGAAACGCTTGTCCTACCTACTCACGTGGATGGCGCCGTTATATCCAAGAAGATTACTTCCGCTACCAAAAGGTTCCAGGAAAAAATCAAAATCGCTTGTACAACTACGTGATTCAAACCCGTGGTGGTGAAGATCCCGTACAGGTTCCATGTACCGACATTTGGAATGATGGTCCAACCAAAACGTTGGATGGTCCTGACACCATTTTGACTGCAGAAATTCGCGCTTGGGAAATCGGTGCAGACGTATCTGCTGCTTGGGATAAGATTAAAGAACGTGTTGAAGCGCGTGGATTTGATCCATTCTCTTTGACCGGTCCTCAAATTGCCAAAATGATTTGGAACAATAAGGGTATCATCGGTCAGCCTGCCTCTGGTGCCTATGGTTGTATCGATACCACTGGATTCGGTAAGTTGATTCGTTACTACGTGATTCCTAACAAGGATAGTATGACGATTTTGAACTACCGTGATACTACTATCCGTCCTACCGATTTCGAAAAAGTTGGTAACACCACTTACAGTGCTTACAAGTTTGTACCAAAGTGGAACGGTTATCACATTATCAGCTTGGCGATGACTTCAAGCAATGGTAAGTGTGATGATATCGCTGCATTCCCCGTATTGGTTGGTTTTGCGATGGAGTTGGAATTGCCCGACAGTATCGTTTGTCAAGATCAGGCCACTACTTTGAAGGCATTGCCTAAATACAAAATGTTCCACCCAGACCCAATCAACTTTGGAACATGGGATTTCACCGACTACTGGAGAGATCCTGTACGTCAGGCTGAAACTGCTCAAGGTAAGAAAAACCGTGAGCCATTCACCAAGTGGGACTGGAACAAAGCCGATGACGATCCAAGCAAACCAGTTACCAGCTTTGGCGGACAGCCATGGGGTGGTACCGGTGTTGGAACTCCTGCATTGCCATGGGTTGACCTAGGTGGTGGTGGCGCTTTGGCTACTTACTATAAGAATGACTCAGGTGTTTACATCTTCCGCAACGTAGCGGGTGACAGTACCGGCTGTATGGATACAGTAGAACGTCGCTTGTTCATCTCTCGTTTGGATGTGAAGTTTGGCTTGAACGTGAACGTACCTTCTTGTAACTCAATCATCGAATTCTTTGATAGCAGCTTCTTGCACGATCCATGTTCATGGGCGATGAAGAACTGTAACGGTCCAACACCGATGCAGTGTGATTACATCAGAGAATGGTTCATTGATTGGGGTGATGGCGCCAACAACTTGTACAAGCGCGATGCTTCGAACAAAGCTGGATTGCCTGATCGTATCGCACACAAATACACCCGCAACGGTTGGTTCAAGGTTCAATACAAATTGAAGACTGACCAAGGTTGTGAAGATACCTTCAGTCGCTGGATCCGTATCCCAGGTCCTCGTCCGAAGTTTGAATTCACCACCAAAGGCGGTAACGAAGTAACCATCTGTGTGGGCGATAGCTTGCAGTTCACCAACTTGACAGACAGTGCTTCTACTTCTGCCGACTGGACATGGTTCTTTGGTGATGGTAAGATCGATAACAAGAAAGATCAGTTCTTGTGGCATCGCTACGATAAGTCAGGTAAGTTCTATGTGTTCTTGGAACAGTATGACTCATTGATTTTGCCTCCGAACATCCGCAGATTCTGTCCTGCTACCTTCCCTGATACCCCAAGTCAAAAGGCCTTCATCGTAACGGTGTTGCCAAGAGATACGGTGAGAGGGTTTGTGTTGAAACCAGCAATCTGTTTGGGCGATAGTAACGTGTTCGTAGACAATTCAGACACTGTGTTCAAGTCATACAAGTGGAAGTTCCACAACTTGAGTACAGGACAGATCGATACAATCACAACTGCTAACAAGCGATTGGCATGGCGATTTACCCAGCCGGGCTTGATCAGGGTGTCGCACTTTGCGGACTACGATCCTAATAGACCGAGACCTTGGTGTCCGACCGACGTTGCCGATCAGATTTTCTTGGTTGACTCTGTGGTGGCTGATTTCGATATCGATGCTACGAAGACGCCTGATTATACCTTTACCCGTAAGGATGTGAATGGAACCCAATTCCGTTGGGGCTTCAGTCACCAGGAGGATATCACTTTGCGTCCTGGATTGCCATTGATCGTTGATAACACCAAAACCGACAAAATTGTGAGTGCGTCTTACAGCGGTACCGATACTTTCTATGTTTGTTTGGAAGTAACCAACGCAACTGGATGTAAGGATACCATTTGTAAGCCGGTGTATGTGAACCAGTTTATCTACTTGGCCAACGTGTTTACACCTGGAAATGCCGATGGTAAGAACGATGTGTTCCGTGTTCCGATTGCAGGTCACTCATTGTTCGAATTGCGCATCTTCAACCGCTACGGTGAGCGCGTCTTCACTTCTAAGGATCCTCAGATCCAGTGGAACGGTCGCGTAAACAATGACGGTCCAGAAGTACCATCAGGCACTTACTTCTACCAATTGACTTACCAGTTCAAGGGTAAGGAAGAGGTGAACAAGGTGAATGGTTCTGTGAACGTGATTCGCAAAGAGCCTTAATAGAACATTGAATTTTCAAGAAAGCCCCGCAGAACCTGCGGGGCTTTCTTTATTTTTGCGGGCATCCGAAATAAGCACCATGAAAAGCCAACAACCATCAGATACCATCATTGCACGGGCCACGGCGGCTGGTGTAGGGGCCATAGCGGTTGTTCGGGTATCCGGGTCGGCGGCTTTGTCGTTTACCGACAGTTTGCTGAAAAAATCGATTTCGGAAAAACCATCGCACACAGCGCATCTGCGGTCGATGTATGATGGGGAGGGACTGATCGACGAGGCCTTGATTACTTTGTTTAAGGATGGGAAGAGTTATACGGGGGAGGACACGGTAGAAATATCGGTACATGGCAGCGAATACATTGTTGCTCGGCTGTTGCGCGCCTACATGGAAAGGGGGGCAAGGTTGGCAGAGCCAGGGGAGTTTACCCAGCGGGCTTTCTTGAATGGCAAGCTCGATTTGGCGCAAGCAGAGGCCGTTGCTGATCTTATCGCATCGGAACACCGCATGGCGCATGATTTGGCCTTAAAACAGCTAAAAGGGGGCTTTTCGCGGGATATTGGCGCCTTGAGGGACCGGCTATTGCATTTTACCAGTTTGGTGGAGTTGGAATTGGATTTTGCGGAGGAGGATGTGGAGTTTGCCGAGCGCAGTGAGTTGAAGTTGTTGGTGGAGCGGATTCAGACGGAGGTGATGGCATTGCGCGACTCATTTGCGTTGGGAAATGTGATCAAGAAGGGATTGGCGCTGGTGTTGGC
>JAHEMG010000024.1 GCA_024643755.1 Flavobacteriales bacterium
GTGTAAATGTCGTTGATCATCGCACCAAGCAACGGGGGCTGACTGCGGTTGGTCATCGAATATCGATTGGCATTGGGAACAAACCCCAATTTGTTTACCAAGAAAATGAGGTTGTCGACGTTGTGAATGGCTTGTTGAAGGGCCAATTTCTCGTCGGTGTTTGCTTCGCCCCCTCTCTGTGGATGCGTGCCATAGGCCAACAATCCTCGATTGATGAAGTAAGTGTCCCAATAATACATCTCTTGGAACAGCTTGTTGCCTGCCAAGGTGGGAGTAGAATAAGGGTAGGGTAGGCCAATGAAATCTGCGGAGTCGTTGGGTGTGTATCGAACACTGCGCGACCAATTATTGATGTAATAGGTGGTAGCCACAAATTGTGCTTGGCAGCGAATGATGAAAAAATGGAGGAATACTGTGAAAAGTACACACTTTGTCCATTTCGACTCTTGCCATCGCATGGGTCAAAAATACGGCCTAGGGTCTGAGAATTACAATTGTTCAGCAATGCCATCCCACAGGGCGATGCGAGCGCGCAAAGCTTCTTGGGCTGTGGCGGTGGCTTCGGCCCATTTCTGAGGGTCTTCACCGCAAACATGGGAAAGCATCAACGCTGAAAGTCCTGCATGGTGGTCGCCATCGAGTTCGATGTGACGTTCGAGGTAGTAGATGAAGGTGTTGAAATTCTGTCCGTTCGCATTGAGTTCTTTCACCATCGCCAAGAACATATCCGGAATGAGGTCTTCCCTGCCAAACGCAAATGCTGCGGCTACTTCGTGCAGGCGGTCACGTCCGATGATTTCAAAGGTGCTGCCCACAAAGTGCGCTGCTGCGGATGGGGCGTTGGCAAGGGGCAAGGCATCAGAAACCGATTTGCCCTGCTGCAGTGCTTCAACAACGCGGTCGATGCTTTGGTGCGATGCGTCGGCTTCGTCCATGGCGCGTTTGTATAATTCAAAGTGGCTGATATGTCCGCCCGTTGGATCCTCATCGCTCTCTTCGCCCAAGACGATTTCGTTGATGAAAAAACGCAATTCGGCAGTTCCCACGGGAATCCAAGGCGATTGGGTGCAGGTGAGGTGGTGTTGAAGGTATTTGAGGAGCGACATGAAATCCCAAACAGCGTATACATGGTGTTCCATGAAGCGTTGTAGTTTTTCTTGGCTATTGATTTTGCTGTATAATGGGTGATTGGCCAGTTGGGTTCTGAGGTCTTGGATCTCGGCTTGTAGCGCGGCCAAATGGCTGTTTTCAGTGGCTTGTGAGGTCATGGTGCAAAGGTAACAAGGCAACGCTAGTGCGGTTTTAGAGATTGTCGAAGTTTTTGTCATTTTTATCACATTCTCCGTTTACCTTTTGGTTGGAAGGCGTATTAAGGCCCGAAAAAAATCAAAAAGTCATGAAGAAAATGCGCATTTCCATCGAAAATCCATGCCATGAAGATTGGCAGACAATGACACCCGAAAACCAAGGTAGATTTTGTGGCGCTTGTGAAAAAACAGTGGTTGATTTTACCACAATGAGCGATGCTGAAATTCTCCAATATTTCTCAAAGCCAGATGTTGGAAAAACATGTGGTCGTTTTCGGGTTGAGCAACTTGCTGAATCCGGGGCCGCAAATTCCTTAAAACCCAGTAAGTCCTTGTTACATTTTGCTTATCTGTTGGTGGTGGTGTTGGGTGTTGGACTATCGTCTTGCAACAATCATGTGCAAGGTGAAATTATGGGCGATACAACCATGGTTGATACCACGGTGCTTGATACTGGTGACATCGATACTTTTAGCGAATTCAATAATTCAAAAACAGGGGAAGTGGAAACAGGGGTTGGTGATGTTGGCCAAAAGCGAGAAAAGCAGATTGTGCTGATGGGTGATACGGTTGCTAATTTGGTGCCTGATACGAGCAAGAAAACCAAACCCGTGGATCCGCGTGAGTTCATGACCGGTCCCTACGAGGTGCCACTAAAACCGGAGCATACCGTGAATCCGAAATACATCAAAGGGAAGGTGAAGTTGCCGCCGCATCGCATGGGCAAGCCCGCCATTGTGGAGGAAGTAAAGCCCGTTGAAGATCCCAAAATTATGGGAGAATGCATCATTCCATACGAAGAAAAGGATCAGCGGGATTAGGCGCTGGGTTTTTTGGTGCTCTTGGTGGTGGCTGTGTTACCTTGGAGTTGGTTCATGGCCATCATTTCCTTGAGCGTTTTGTTCATGCCATCGGTTGAGCCATCGAGGAAGATGACGTTTCCGTTGCCATCGGATGCGAAGTTTTTGATGGCTTCTGTCCACATACTAAACAGCAAGAAAGATGAATCAAGGTCCGCTTCTTTCATTTCGATGGCGGCGTCGCTCATCCCTTTGGCCACTTCTTTTCTGAACAGGGCGATACCTTCACCGCGCAACTGGGCTGCGATTTTTTCTGCCTCGGCAGAGATTTTGATGGCGTTTCCTTCTGCCTCAGCGGCTTTGGTTTTTGTAATTAACAATGCCTGTCCTTCGTTTTCAGCGGCGGCTTTCAAATTGGATGAAGCCACCACTTGTGCCATACTCTTGGTGATAACATCGTCGAAAGTGATATCGTTCAATTGCAAATCAATGAGGTGGTATCCCCATGACTCTAGAACAGCGTCGATGCCCTCTTTTACCGACTCAACGATTTCTTTGCGAAGGGCGAGGATTTCGGCTTGACGTTTGGTGGCCACGAACCCGCGGATAGATCCTTCGATGGTGCGGATCAAGGCGGTCATGAAATCGCGGTCGTTCACAAATTTGAAGGCTACGTTTTTCAGGGTCTCTTCACGGTTGTCGAATACCGAGTACAGCAACATCGCTTTGAAATAAACGTTGGCTTGGTCTTGGGTGATCGCTTGGAAATCCAATTCGATGCTTCGGTTTTGGATGGATACTTTGCGATAAACTACTTCAAGCACCGGAATGCGGAAGTTTAGACCAGGGTATAGGATACGTCGGTACTTGCCAAACATGGTAAGAATGGCCACATTACCTTGTTGTACGGTCATGATGGAAGAAAGCACCACCAAAACAGCTAAGCCGATGAAGATGTAATTGATAAACATAGTGTATCAAAGATACACAAGTTGTTGATCAAAAAGTCTTCGCCAAAAATTTCAGGTATTCCATGCGCAACTCGCCAAAAATCTTGCGAAACTGGACCATGTCTTCACGGAGTTCTGTGTGGTCATCGGCTTTTCTGTGGTCGGTGGCGATGTTATTGGCTTTTGCCAAACTTGCGATCTCCTTTTCATGGTGGTGAATGGTGGCGTTGAGTTCGTCAATTACTTCTTGATGACGAATGAATTGATTTTGAAAATGCTCAACTTGGGCTAAGACTTCTATTGCCGTGTTGGCAGTGACCACCTCAGACAAACGGTTTTGATAGGTTTTGATTTCATCTTTGGCCAAGGCGATTTCTGACAAAAATTGATTGTGTTCTGCGTGCAATTCGTGCAGGTATTTTTGGGCAGTTTTGGTTTCCATAACAATACAAATTTGTCTTAGAAATGCTGGTGATTTCATGACTGTGCTCACCGGGTCTTATGATTGTTGTCACCCCAAGATTTGTCAGGGGTAAAATAAAATCCTACCTTCGTATTGATTTTATCCATATGTCACAAGATCCACACTGCCCCCAATGTAATTCCGAATATCCATACCCTTCTGGCGATTTATGGATTTGTCCTGAATGTGCCCATGAATGGAGTTTGTCTGAAGCCGAAGAACCTGCTTCAGGATTGGTTGTTCGCGATGCTAACGGCAACCTGTTGCAAGATGGAGATTCAGTAACGGTAATCAAAGATTTGCCCGTGAAAGGGTTTTCAAAAGCCATCAAGGTGGGCACGAAAGTAACCAACATCCGTTTGGTTGAGGGCGACCACAACATTGATTGCAAAATTGCCGGATTTGGTGCCATGGCACTGAAAAGTGAATTTGTGAAGAAGGCGTAAACTCCCTTGGTATTTTAGAGTCCCAATTATGGACTCTAAAACTTAGCTACTGTTTGATAAACGACAGTGTTTGCTGTCTGTTTTCGGTGGTGATTTGCACCAAGTAGTGTCCTGCAGTTAATTGACTCACATTTAGTAGGTTTTCTGCGCTTTTCATGATGATGCGTCCCGTATTGTTGAAAATACTGATGTCTGTAATGGGTTCGTTTGAAGCAATGTACAATTGGGCGTTAGCTGGGTTAGGATACAACGAAATTGTGGACTTGGAAGCGTTGTGATGCACGCCAACGTTGCTGCTTCTTATCAATTGAAATTGCCAAAATCCACCGCCGTAATTCATTGCCGCGGTTAATCTATTGGCCGTGAGTCCAATTTGGTAAGAACGATCATCAGGAACAATACTGCCGCTGCCTAATTCTCCGTTGTTGGTTGCTTTGGGTAATCCCAAATACAATCCTTTACCTTCGATGACCAACTGTCCGTTCGTGCTATCAATGTGCCATTTGCCTGTCGTTGATCCATCGTGCGGAAATACAGGAGCCCCACAGCCTTCTTTGCCCGCATTTTGCCAACCCTCCAACCAAGTGCTGCCGCCTAACAAGTTGCGGAAGCTGCCGTCTTTGTTGATTTGGTAAATGTCATCGAACAAACAAGCCCGGGTAACAACGTCTGCCGAACTATTGCTCCACCAGGTGAGGTTGGTTAAAGATGGTCCTACCGACAGTGATTTTGCTACGGGTTCCAAAATCCAATTGCCTGCCAACGAAAGGGCTGAAAAAGAGATGCTCGCACTCTCAGTGCTATTGCCTGTGTTGTCGGTGGCTATCGCTTTAGTAGCGTAATTGCCCGTGCTTACCTGTATTCGGTGTTCAAATGGCGCTGCCGAATCTGTAGATACCGAATCGCCATTGATAAAAAATTGTACGTGTTGAATACTGCCATCCAAGTCCTCGGCCGAAGCTTGAATGGTAACCCATTGGTTTTCGATCAGTGTGGAACCGTTGATTGGGTTGGTAATGCTGATTTCCGGTGCAATATTGCCTCCGTCTTGAACAAAGATAAAGGCATCGTTGTAATCGCTATGGATGCTGTCGCTGACCGTTAATCGCACTTTGTAAACCCCTTTGCTGATCTGTGTAAAGGTGGTTTTGGGTGAAGTAGGGTTGAGGATGTTGAGTACTGTAGGACCGTAAAGCTGTGTCCATCTGTAGTTGAGATATCCCAACGCCCCGGCGGTGCTTTTGCTGCCATCGCACATCGCACTGTCTGCGTTGCTGGGGAAGGAGACATTTCCACCCGCTTTGGCAATGGGTAATGCTTTGGGTAGGTTGGCGGTTCGAGAGAATTGCGCCTTTCCAATGTTCATGCCACCATCGTCAAACCCGAATTTGAGTACCCTGCGGCCTTGGGTCATGGCGATGTTTTTGATGGTTACAGTGCCGAAGGTTTCCCATTTGCCTGTACTGGGGAAAGTGATGTTGTTGGCAATGAGCTGCTCGTCGAGCCACAACGATAATTTACCGCTGTTTCCTGTGTTGCCATTGGCATATCGTAGTGCGCATTCATACAATCCATCTTGTTGTACATTGACGGTGTACTCGGTCCATTCTCCCGCATCGATCCATGTAAGAATGGCGCCTTCTTGTGCATTATTGCTCACATCCGCTGCCTCAGTGGTTCTGAAATCTCCAAGGTTTTTGGGAGAGAAATCGATGTAGGCAATATTCTGTGCAGAACCGCCTTCAAATTGGTCAAACATACCGCTTTGTATGGTGCCGGGAATCGAGGCTGCTGCTTTGTTGTAGGGGATTTGCTCGCCCACAATTAAAGTGAAAATATTGCTGTTAATTCGTGCATCGCCTTGGAAAATATTTGCGTAAAATCGGTACGTTCCGGCGTTGAGTGTTTCGGTTTCCAAGTTCCACGGTGCCTGAAAGCGTGTGCTCAATCGCTTTGAGCCCAACATCCATTGCACGGAATCTGGTTGCGCTGTTAATGTATCAAAATTGAGTTTGGCAACGCTACCCTTGTATAGTTGTGAAAAGTCGCTGTAGATGTGTGCCTTTATTTCGCGATCCAAACTTGTTTTTAGCTTGCGCGGTGGAACGGTGAATACGTATCCGTCTGAGTAAGTTACTTTCAAGGTGTCTAAACCATTGTTCTTGGCCACATAAATAGACTTGCCGTCTTTGTGAAATGCCATGGCCAGCGGGTGGTTGGCGGTAATATCAGGATTGATTCGGCCCAGTGCATTCAGCGCATGTAGCCAATGGTAGGTTTGGGCGTCGGAAATGCCGAATTTGAGGTTTCGGTTGGGGTTGCTGTTGTACAATTCGATGGCTTTTTGGGGATTGGTCATCGCCAAGAACTCCCAGTAAACGTCATGCCATAGGTTGTCGTTGACTTGGTTGCTTAGGATGCCCGTGTTTTTGGCCATCTCCTTCCACAGTCGATTCGCGTAGGTAGTGTCATGGGCGAGGTAAAACGACCCACCGTGAATGGGATACAGTTCGATGCCATAAGAAGCGGCGATATCGCTCGTCCAAAAAGTGCCATTGTCGTAGGAATTGCCCCAAACCCTTGAGACCAGCGCATAGGATTGTGTTTTGGCGAAATTGCGTTGTTTGGTGTCGAACCAGTATTCTTCGATGGCCGACTGCTCAGTGCAATACAGGTAAATCCCCAAGTCGCGGATGGCTTTGTTTTGGGTGATATCGCCCCAATGAATGAGCGATGAGTTGAATTGCATACTCTCAGAGGTGGATTCCTGGTCGTTGCCCTGGGGGAAACTCGCAAAACCATTCGCCCAGCAATGTCCGGTGTATGGGTTGAAATTTCGCAAGTGCGGGAACAGGCTGTCTTTGCGGTTGGTTGTGGCCGCATCGCGTACCAATAAATTCACCATCGCCCCAAAAGACTTGGCCCAGCCAGGTTCGAATTCTTCGATGAAGGCCGCTGCGTGTATGAAATATCCCCAATGAAAATGGTGGTCGTTGATGTTGTTGTCTTGCCCATGACCCGCCGGATATCCCAGCATGGCCGACCACGTTTTGTTGTAGTGGAACAAGAATGCCACTTCCCCGGGGTTGTGGGTGAGCCAGTTTTCTAGGCGCGATTTGATGGTTTTATGGATGCGCTGCACCGAGGTTTCTTCTCCCATTTCATTGGCGATGCGTGCGGTTTGAATGAGGCGATTCATCACCTGTCCTTCGTTGTAAGAATCGGTCCATGTGGCCAAACCTTCATACTCCAGCGCATTGATCTTTTCTTGTAATTTGATCGGGTCGAAGCCATCGCTCAGGTTGTCAACATAGGGAAGGGTGGGAAGGATTCCCTTGAAGGTCTGTGAAACGGAGAACTGTTTTTTCGCGATCATTTTGAGGGTGCCTCGGATACTGCTGTACGCATAAGGTAAGTAGTCGGTGGCGGTGAGGTTGCTGCGCGACCAATGATGCGGTAGTAATCCAACTAGCGGGAGTGAATCTGTGCCTTCGTGAACGGTGGTTTGAACGGCAAATTGGGTGGTGACGGTGCTATTTTTTTCGTTGTATTCGAAGGAGGCCGATGTGTTGGTGGGTTCAACGTAAGCATAACGCTGAAACGAATCCGCTAGTGCGCTCAATTGCGTGCTGTTTTGTGGGAGCATCACCATAGACCAGTAGTTTTTGCCATTGAGCTTGGAGGTGTAGGTGTTGCCGTTTTTTGTCCAGCTGCTGCCTTTCGGACCGTAAATCACGAAGTCAGCGCCATTGTAGGCATTTTCGATGATGATTTTTTCGTTGACGACGGTGGCGGTGCCAGTGTTAACTTTGATTGAGGCCTCGTCGGCACTGTCTTTTTGGTAGTAGAGGAAGGGCATGCCCATGCCAACGGTGGTTTGAAAGCGATGTCCGGCATTTTTCCATTCGATGGTAATGAGCCAATCGCTGTAATGGGAGATATACGGGGCGCTATGGTTGAGCGATGTAACGCCGGTGGTGATGGGTTCGATGTCAGAAATCACACCCCAGGGGATGTAGGAGGTGACCAATCCGCCGTTGACTGTTTTTAGGGTGAGGGGGTAGTTGAAAAGGTTGTCGCAATGCGCATTTTTGACCTTGGCAGACCACCAGTCATTGGTGGGTACGGGTTTGTTTTTTAGCGAATCGATGAGGTAGGGCGTGCCTGCGGGGTAGCCGTTTCTGCCGGCGACATCGGTTCCGGGGAATGTTTTTGTATAGCTGCCGCTACCGACTTTTATGGTTTGGGCGATTGAGTCGGCGGGACAAACAAGGCCCAAAATGATGGCTATAAGGGTCGAAAAAAAGCGGTGCGGTGTTTTCAAAAGGGAATGGGTGTCTTAAGGATATAAGACGAAGATATGGGATTATTGTAAAAATTACAATAATGATTCAGTAATATGCCTGCTAATGTAATTGAATGTCCGTATGCTGTTGCCCATAAAAAAGCCCCGCGAAGCGGGGCTTTGAATTTATAATGCAGAGAGGAAGGGATTCGAACCCTCGAAACGCTTTTGGCGTTTACACACTTTCCAGGCGTGCTCCTTCGACCACTCGGACACCTCTCTAAGGAGGTGCAAAGATAGTTAATGCGAATCGATATTATCCCAAAGGAATCCAAATTCCTCCGACATAGACGTAACCCGATAATTCAATTACTTCCGTGCCGTTGATCAAAGTAGTGTTTAGCATAGCTGTTTTTTTAGTTTGTATGCAAATTGACAATCTTATGTTATCAAATGATAACCATTCAATTACATAAACAAAAACGCCCATGAAGTTGTTCACAGGCGTTTCACATTTTATCAATTTTTTGCTCATCTTCTGCAATGCCGATGGTGGTGTCTGCCGTTGTAATGGCGGTGATGACGCTGGTAGCCATGGTGTCTCGGTCCGCGAAATTGTGGTCCGTATCCCATTCGGAATCCAACCTGGGTGTTTACTTGTACCCTGGGTTTTGGGTGAGAAATTGTTGCATAATTGCCTCTCCTTCTGCGATCTCGTCGGTCTTCTCTGCGATCCCGTACATCCTCTCTGCGGTCCCGAACATCTTCTCTTCGATCTCTGCGGTCTTCGATGCGGTCTAGCGGTCCGCCTTGATGTTGAGCGTCTCTCACATCCTCTCTTCTGTCTCTTACGTCCTCTCGGCGATCTCTCACGTCTTCCCGACGATCCCTGACGTTTTCCCGGCGGTCTCCACGCTGTCTGGGAGTTGGTTGGGCTACTAATTCAATGGAAGTAACTGATAGTGCCAATAGTGCGATGAATCCATAAGCTTTTTTCATGGTTTTGTCTCCTTTCTAAATGGATAGACCTAAAAAATGGTGCCAAGTTTAATGGCGATGACAAACTTTTACTGAAATGGGATGAATCAATGGCTTGGTCCGACGAACGACAATTAACGCGTCACCGCTTCCAAGGCCTTCACCATCGAGGGCCAGCTGAACTGCTGTTTCAACGTGTGAATGTTGGATCGCATGGTATCCAAACGATTTCCCTCGTACATGGCAACGATCGATTCGGCCAAGGCTTCTGGTGTTGGTTCGCAGACCCAGCCAGCTTCACCATGCGGAACCAGTTCACTCAATCCTCCCACGTTTGTAATGATCATGGGCAATTCAAAATGATAGGCGATTTGTGATACCCCGCTTTGGGTAGCATTGCGATAGGGCTGTGCCACCAAATCACAAGCCGAAAAATACCATCGAACATCGCCATTGGGAATGAACTTGGTATGCAATATTACTTTTTCTGCGAGGCCTTTTTCTGCAATCAATTCGTTATAAGGCGCTTCATCTTCGTAATATTCCCCGGCTACGAGCAGCTTTACATTGCTCATGGACTCGGGTAGCAATGCCATCGCCTCCAACAATAAATCAAGTCCTTTGTAATGACGGATGAATCCAAAAAACAACACATAGCGATTGTTCTCGTCCAGTCCCAATGCCTTACATGCTTCTGTGCGATGGGCCATCGCCCCGAAATTGTCGTACAGTGGATGCGCATGATAGCCCGTTTTTGCCACCGCTCTTCGCAATGGAAACTGTTGTAAATCGGTCAATACCTTTCTGCTCATGGCTACGGCACCATCTAACACTGGCAAAAAATACTTGCTAAAGGGGGTGTCGAAGAACCGTTGTTCGTGTGGGATGATATTGTCGGTAATCGCAAGGATTTGGGTGTGCTTGTTGGATTTGACGATGCGGGCAAATGTGCCAAAACAAGGGCCGAAAAACGGCATCCAATAGCGAAACAGAATCACATCGGGCTTTAAGCGCTTGTATTTCAAACTTGTCATGATCCAATTCAACGGATTTACAGAGTTTAAAGCAATATCGATGTTTAAATCATCTGGTTTTGGGTCGTCGCTGAACTGCGACTGTCCGGGAAATAGGAAATTTGGGTACTGCAGTGAAAATGTGAGCAGGGTTACCTGGTTTTTTTGTTGCAGTTCGCGGGCCAATCGCTCGTTGTAAGTAGCCAATCCACCGCGCAATGGGTGGGCAGGACCAACAATCACGATGTGCTTGCCTTCGAATTGCATCAATCGGTGGTTTCCTTGATGTTGTAATTGTTGCGTTCGGGGTTAGATCGACTCACCAATTCGCCAATGAATCCCGCCAAGAACAATTGCGTTCCAATGATCATTGCCACCAAGCCAATGTAGAATAGGGGGTTGTCGGTGACCAACGGCGCGCGGTGATTTTGAATCACACAAATGAGTTTGTCGATGAGAATCCAGCAGGCGGTAATCGCTCCGACCAAAAAGCTAAGTACACCCAACAAACCGAAGAAGTGCATGGGTTTTTTACCGAATTTGCTCATGAAGAACAAGCTCATCAAATCCAAAAAGCCATTGATGAATCGGTTCATGCCAAATTTGGTATGTCCGTATTTACGCGCTTGATGCACAACCACTTTTTCGCCAATTTTAGGGAATCCAGCCCATTTGGCGATGACAGGGATATAGCGATGCATTTCGCCATAGACTTCGATGTTTTTCACCACTTCGTTGCGATAGGCCTTGAGTCCGCAATTGAAATCATGCAACTCCAATTCGCTGATCTTGCGTGTAGCCCAGTTGAACAACTTGGTGGGTATTGTTTTGGATAGGGGGTCGTAGCGTTTTTTCTTCCAACCACTAACCACATGGTAGCCCTCGTTGATGATCATGGATCTAAGGCCAGGGATTTCATCGGGTGAATCTTGCAAATCGGCATCCATGGTGATCACCACTTCGCCTTTGGCTTCGGCAAAACCTACATTCAATGCAGCGCTTTTCCCATAGTTTGTGCGGAATCTGAATCCGCGAACATTGGGGTCTTGCTGCCTCAGTCCCTGAATGATTTCCCATGAAGTATCGGTGCTGCCATCGTCGAGTAGCAATACCTCGTACGACAAATTTTCTTGCTTACAAACGCGCACAATCCATGCATGCAATTCAGGCAAAGATTCGGCTTCGTTGAACAAGGGGATGACCAGGGAAACGTTCAGCATGGGTGCAATTTACAATAAAGGGATGGAAATAGTGATATTTATGGGTGCTGAGCCGACTTAGCGGTTGCCAAATCCAATGATTTCGCGTACTTCTCGGATGGTTTTTTGTGCCGAAATACGGGCCTTTTCTGCGCCAAATTGGGCAATTTCCATCAAGCGCTTTTCGTCGCCCATGGTGGTGTGTATTTTATCGCGCAGTGGTGCGATAAACGTTTCCATATCAGCCGCCAATTGCTTTTTCAAATCCCCATAACGAATTGTGCCCGCTTTGTGGCTGTCATCGAAAAATTGAATGGTGTCTGCTGTGCAAACGAGCGACATCAAATCAAAGAGGTTTTGTACGGGAGCTGATTTGGGTGAGCCGGGTTCTAAAGGACCGCTATCGCTCACGGCACGCATGATTTTCTTATTCAGGACAGTGGCTTCTTCGTCGAGGTAAATGGTGTCTGCCTCACCCGCACTTTTACTCATTTTGCCAGTGCCGGTTAGTCCAGGAACTTTCACCAAGTTTTGGTCAAAAGAAAAAGCTTGGGGCTCGGGGAAGTATTCGTTGTTGTAAAGGCGATTGAAGCGATTGGCGAACGTTCTGGCCATTTCTAAGTGTTGTTCTTGGTCTTTGCCAACGGGTACTTTTACGCCTCTGTGCAGCAAGATGTCGGCCGCCATCAGCACCGGATAGGTAAGCAATCCTGCGTTGATGTTGTTGGGTTGAGTACGTGCTTTGTCTTTGAAAGAGGTTACACGTTCCAATTCGCCCAGGTAGGCGTTCATGTTCAAGAACAAGTACAATTCCGCAGTTTCAGGAACATCGCTCTGAAAGTAAATGGTGCATTTTTCAGGATCGAGGCCCAAGGCGATATACTCTGCCAATACGCGTTTCACTGAAGCGTTTAAGTCGCCCGGAGTGGGATGCGTAGTGAGACTGTGGTAATCGGCAATAAAGAAGTAGGAATCAAACTGCTCTTGGAGCTTCAGGAAATTCTTGAATGCGCCAAAATAATTGCCAAGGTGCAATTTCCCGGTGGGACGAATCCCGCTGACTACCACTTCTTTCATAAGGGCAAAATTAGGAAAATCGCGGGGGATTTGCGCGAAATCGCACAGAAATGGGGCGGAAAGGGGCTGTGTAAGGAAAAAGCAAGCTTTGGGGTGTATTTTTGCGCCATGCCAAAAACGATACAGTTAAAATTTACACCGGCGGAGATGGGCGATGAAGCGGGGGTGAATCGTAGGTTTTGTGTCGAGGCGAAAGACTCTTCCGGTGTGGTGGTTTGGAAGAAGAAGAGTTTGGATGCACGTGGCAGGCAGCCGTATTTTTTGGTAACGGCCGATGTGTATGCGCCGGGCGAAGAGCAAGTGATAGAGGCGGGATTTCAACTTCGCGATGTGACTGGCAGTAAGGAAGTTCACGTGATCGGTGCCGGTCCGGCCGGATTATATTGTGCCCTTGAATTAATTGAATTGGGGTTGAAGCCCGTTGTGTTGGAGCGGGGGAAAGCGGTGAAGGAACGCAGGCGTGATTTGGCGGTGATGAACCGCGAAAAGGTTGTGAATGCCGAGAGTAACTATTGCTTTGGAGAGGGTGGGGCAGGAACGTATTCTGATGGGAAGTTGTATACGAGGAGCAATAAGCGAGGTCCGGTGCAGAAGGTTTTGCAGAGTTTGGTGGATCATGGTGCTCCCGAGGCGATAAAATATGAGGCGCATCCCCATATTGGTACCAATAAACTGCCTCAGTTGGTAGAGGGGTTGCGAAAAACGATTGAGGATTGTGGCGGTGAGGTGCGATTCAATCAGCGGGTTGATGGGTTAACGATCGTTGGCGGCAAAGTGAAATCGCTGTTGTTGAATGGCGGGGAGAGTTTGACTGTGGAGGCCGTGGTGTTGGCGACCGGACATTCGGCGAGGGATATATTTGAGATGTTGGATCGGTCGGGCGTGGCGATTGAGGCAAAGCCATTTGCCATTGGGGTGCGGTTGGAGCATCCTCAGGCGTTGATTGATCAGATTCAATACAAATGCGAATTTCGGGGCGATGGGTTGCCCCCTTCGAGTTATAGTTTGGTAGAGCAAATTCAGGGGAGGGGCGTATTCTCGTTTTGCATGTGTCCGGGCGGAATTATCGCTCCGGCGGCAACGGCGCCGGGTGAGGTGGTGGTGAACGGTTGGAGTCCGAGCAAACGCAATGGGAAGTTCGCCAATTCGGGCTATGTTGTAACGGTGGATGATCGCGATTTTTCTCTGTTCGATAAGGCGGGTGCTTTGAGAGCGCTGCGGTATCAGCAGCATTGGGAGCAACGGGCATTTCAAGTTACCGGAAGTTTGAGTGCGCCAGCGCAGCGGATGGAGGATTTTATTCAAGGCAAGGTGAGTGCGAATTTGCCCGAAAATAGTTATTTGCCGGGTTTGATTTCTGCCAATGTGGGCGATGTGTTGTCTGAGAATATTCACCGAAGAATCAGAGAATCGCTGGTGGTGCTAGGGAAGAAGATGAAGGGTTTTCGCACCAATGAGGCCATTTTGGTGGGTGTTGAATCGCGAACATCCTCTCCGGTGAGGATTCCTCGATTATCGGATAGTTTGCAACACACTTCGATTGGAAATCTGTTTCCATGTGGTGAGGGCGCGGGGTATGCGGGTGGAATTATGAGTGCCGCTTTGGATGGTATGCGGGTGGCAAATGCGGTTTTAGCGGTTTTTGAGCAGGTAAGATAACCGGTTGTGGTTTTTGCGTAATGATTGAATTTGTTGGTTTTGAGCGAATATTGCTAAAGTAATTATTAGCGACTGTTCTAGCCATTAGGTAAAATGATTATTTTTATTGATTAAAATTATAGTATTTTTATATTGTATGGTGAGTGTCAGAATTCCCTGTTTATAAGGGTTTGTGACGCATTTAGGCGGATATTGCAGGTGTAAAATTGCAAGAAAATTACACAATCAATACCATGTTAAAAAACTACACAAAATTCAACGCAGGCGGTTTGATTAAACCGTTTGTGTCGTTGTTGGTTTTGGGGGGCAGTATGTTGGGTTTGAAAGCCCAATTGTCTGGATCCTACACCATCGACCCGCTGGGGACAGCTACTTCAACGAATTTTACTTCGTTGGCAAGCTTTGTAACATCACTAAACACGAATGGGGTTTCGGGTAAGGTGACTGCTACGTTCTTGAACAATGAATCTACAACACAGAACATCACTTTTGGTTCTATCAAGGGTGCTTCTTCAACCAACACAATCAATATTGATGGTAAGGGGTACAAGTTTAGCAGTTCAGTTACTTATTTGATGGGTTCAACAACGACCTCGGCAAGTAACTCAGAAGTGATTCGTTTTACAGCAACCGACTATGTGAACATTAGTAATTTGGTGATTGAAAACACAAACTCTGCTGTGAATTCACGTGTGGTTCGCTTTGAGTCGAACGGAACCGATGCTTGTACCTACGTCAACCTGGATGCATGTACGATGCAGTTCACTGCGATCACTTCTGGTTCAACCGCGGGTGGAGCATATGTGGTGTACGGTAGTTCTGCTACAAGTATTTTTACTTACCCATCGTATGTTGTTGCACAGAATACCACAGTGAGTAACTGTTTGATGCGCACAACCAACAGCAACTCTCCCGGACCGTCATATGGTATCTTGGACTGTGGTTCTTCTAGTTACTTTAGTTCTACTGTGAACGGGAATACGTTCAAAGGGAATACCATCCAGAACTTTTACTATTACGGCATTTATTTGAACTATGTGAATGGTGAAACTGTACAGGGGAATGACTTGTCTCGTGCGAATGCGACATCGAACAATGCATATTCTTATTTGTATGGTATTTACTCTTACTACTCTTACGGCATACAAATCGTAAAGAACAATGTACACGATTTGCCTTTTAAGGGTGCTACAGGGACTTCAGGTGCCTACTATGTTTACGGAATTTATACCTACTATAATCGTCCTTCTACTTCACGTTCTTCTTTGGTAGACAATAACATCGTGGAGAAGTGTTTGAGTTATTACTATTTCTATGGTATCTACTCCTACTATTCATATAATCATAGTGTATCAGGCAACAAGGTTCGTAACAACAGCAACTATGCTTACTATTTCTATGGTATCTATTCATATTACGATCAGTTGATTAAGTTGAATTCGAATCAGATTGATACGAATAACAACGATGGTTACTATTTCTACGGAATGGAAATTGGTTATGCCTCGGGCAATGGAAACGAGTGTTCAGACAATAAAATTCGTTTTAACAAAAACAATAATAGCAGTTATGGTTATGGTTTGTATGGGATTGACATGTACAACTATTCAGGTACTGCCAATTGGAAGATTGATCGTAACTTGATTTGGAAAAACGAGGCGTTGGGGTATACCTACAGCTCGTTTTACGGTATGTATATTTACTATTATGTGGCGGCCGATGTGAGTTCAAACATGATTGTTGAGAATGCCATGAATGGTTATGATTACTGTGTGTATTTCTATAATCCTTCTGCGTCGTATCCGTTGCGTTTCTACCAGAACACCATTTACATGGATAATTCGCGTTCTAGCTATTATTACAGAGACCACAATGGATTTTATGGTGGTAACTATGGTAGCACTTCTTTGATTGGTAACATCATCATGTTGACCAACTCCTATTCTTGCTCTCAAATGTACATCTACGGTTCAGCGACTGGCTTGACCATCGATGATAACTCATATTTTGACACGAATAACTTGGATAACTTCTGGTACAATCCCAACGGTTCAGGATCGAACTTCTCTGGTTGGATGGGTACCAACTTGCCAGGTAAAGGTGAGAAAAACCAGAATCATCGCTTCAAGGATATCGCCAAAGTGGATTATCGCTCACAAGTGTTTGAAAACCAGAACAACGTTAAACAAACTACATGGGTGTTGGATGATAATACCAAAGCACTTCGTAACAAAGTGAAGAACGATCGCGGTGCAATGGAAAATTACATGGATGCAGAGGTAACTAAATCTGATTTCTCAGTACCAAGCAGTGTTTGCGCAGGATGGGAAGCTACTGGTGTTAACTTGTACATCAAAAACAATTTCATTGATACCATCTATGGCTTCAATGTTTCATACAGTATCAACGGAAAAGTAACTACTCAAGTGGTGAAAGATAAAATATTGGCGGGTGCTACTCAAAAGGTAACCTTTACTGCACCAATGACTTTATCTATTGCTGGAGCAACGACTATTAAAATCTACTTGGATATCCCAGATGATAACACCAAGAACGATACATTGACATTTACAACCACCGTTAAGCCTGCACCAGGTGGAGGATATTATGAGTTCTCAACCAAGACTACTACGCCCAATACGGCGGTATACCAACGTGGAAGACCTTATGATGTAACGGTGTTGAATCAGCCCGTGATTTATGATGTGCGTTCACCTCGCGTGTACAGTAACAGTACTTATGGTACATCGTTGCCAAGCAATTGGTATGCAACTGCTCAAGCCTATACCCAAGCGGGGAAAGCAATCACGGGTGCTACATTGACTGCTCCAACAAGCAGCAAAGATTTGGAAGTTCAATTCAAAACCGCGGATGCTACACTGGAAGATAGTATGATTACCGTGATTTTGAAAGTGACAGACAACAACAATGGTTGTGATACATTCATCAAGCGCAATGTATTGATTTATCCTTCTGTAATACCTGATTTCAAAGTGCCAAGTCGTATCTGTAATGGTGATGCGGTATTGTTTGAAAACTTGTCGAAAGTAGTTTCTGGTGGTATGGAGTTCTTCTGGAATTTCGGTACTGGTAACTCTGCGGATACGTCAAACGCTCCGGAGCCTGTATTCCAATACAGCGGTTCAGGTAAATACAAAGTTACCTTGACCACCAAAACGGTTCCTTATGGATTTGTGTTCACCAAAACCATTGATGTGGATGTGAATGCCATTCCTAAAGTTGCTTTCGATAAAGCGAATGCTTGTTTGGGTCAAGATTTGGTGTTTACCAACAAGACCAATCCATTGACTGCTAAAATGACTTGGGATTTCGGAAATGGTGTAACTGCAACCACGACAGATGCTAAATACAAATTCAGTAAAGCTGGCACGTATAATGTTTCTTTGAGTGCTGATTTGAATGGTTGTATCGCCAAATTGACGCAGAAAGTGTATCAGTTTGATAAGCCGGTTGCTAAGTTCGCTTTAACTGCCGGAAAATGTGATAATGATGAATTCGTATTTGAAAACCAATCTACAATTGGTAGTGGTTTGTTGGGAACCATTTGGAACTTTGATGATAATGGTAGCGTGAGCACCGATATCAATCCAAGCTATAGTTTCTCCAAACCAGGTAAGAAAAATGTGAAGTTGGTTGCATCATCTGAGTTTGGTTGTATGGATTCAATGATTGTTGCCGTTGATGTAAAAGAGTCGCCTAAGACAGGGTTTACAAACACGCCTGCATGTTCATTGACACCAACTGTGTTTACAAATACAACAGCTGATGTGGCTGGTTCAGTTGCTAATTATGCATGGAATTTCGGTGATGGTAGCACAAGTAACACCAAGTCGCCTTCACATTCATGGAAAAACTTAGGTCCGAAGACAGTAACGTTATTGGTGACTTTGGATAACGGTTGTAAGGCGGAAGTTTCTAAAGATTTGAGTGTGTTGACACAACCCAAAGCAAGTTTTGTAGCGGGTGATGTTTGTGCAGGTGATCAAGTCATTTTTGCAAACAATACTACATGGCCACAAGGTGATATTAGCTACAATTGGGATTTTGGTGACAACACCTACTCTACAAGTAGCGATCCTTCTAAATTGTACAACATTGTACAGACTACTAGCTACAACGTAACCTTGTACGCATACATCGCAGGTGGATGTGCGGATTCGATCACTCAGCGTGTGACAATTAATGAAGCGCCTCGTACTTGTGATTTCCAATCAGCCCCTGATTATGCGCACAGCTTCTATGGTATTCGCGTAGAGCCAGTGAATGCTTCAGGAGTTGCTGGTGGACAGAATAACGTAGACTACACTTGGATCTTTGCTACCGGTGGTACTTTGAAGTCGAAAGATGTAAATGCCGCAGTGAGCTATGACTTGCAGTTTGATGGTGAGTATGACGTAACCATGAAGGCCGTTGTACGTCAGACCGGCTGCGAATGTTCTAAAACCAAAAAGGTGTTGATGAACCGTGCAGCGGTAAAAGATTTGCAGACAGTAGGTGTGGCAGTTTATCCTAACCCAACGGCTGGCGACATCAAGGTGGCTACCACAGAAACCTTCGGCGCAATGATCACAGTAAACGTGATGAGCATTGAAGGCAAGATGGTAAGCTCTCGCACAGTTGCCAACGAAGGTGTGATGGTATTGAACACCGATGGGTTGAGCAACGGGGTTTACTTGGTACAGGTTATGTCAGGTGACAAGCAAGTAACCAAGAAGATCACTGTTCAGAAGTAATAGTTAGACTGTTAGCGGGTTATAGATCCCTTGAGTTAATAAAAACAGAAAAGCCACCCAAGGGTGGCTTTTCTGTTTTTATTGCTTTTTCGTCCTATGAAAAAAATAGTGGGCATTCAAAGAAATTCAATCATTGGTTTGTGTTGGCTTTCATTTTTAATGATTGATTTTTTGCTACTCCGTCACTCGATTGACATAAAAATTGCTACCTGTTCGCATGCTTTAAATTGTTGTGATATTGCAGTATTAACAAGTGTTTTCAATGATGAAATATTGTAATGCTTGAACGGAAATAATAAAACAAAACCATATGAATACACAATACAAAATTTCACAATCAGTAAAGTTTTTAAAACAAAAGCTATTGCTGATGCTCCTGTGTTTGGCCGGAGTAGCCAATGCGCAGTTGAGCGGATCGTACACAATTAACTCTGGCTCTGCTACGGGTGGTACAAACTTTAACAACTGGTATGATTTGGCGGCCAAATTAACTTCTGGCGGTGTAACCGGTGCTGTTACGGTGACTGTTCAAACCGACATTACAAGTGCCTCGCAGCCAGTTTTTGGTGCGATTTCTGGTGCTTCTAGCACAAACACCATTACCATTGATGGTGGTGGCAAAATTTACACCTACAGTGGTTCTTACGAAGCCATTAGCTTTACGGGTGCAGATTATGTTACCATTAAAAATGCGGTTGTTCGCAATAGTACCACAGGTGCTTACGCGGGGTTGGTTCGTTTTTCAAATGGATCAAACTATAACAAAATCGACAACTGTACTTTGGAGTTTAGTGCTTTGGCGTCTGCTACGTCGCAAACGTATTATGTGGCGTTTAGTTATGCGAATACCAGTGTGACCTCTGCAACTTCAGCCACTAACGGTAATAACTGTACGATTTCAAATAACACCATGAGAACAACTGCAGCGAACTCTGCAGGACCTTACTATGGAATCGTTGCTATGGGTAATACATCTACCTACAGTTCTACCGGTGATAACAACAACTTTACCAACAATAAAATTCAGAACTTCTATTACTATGGTATCATTAACTATTATACCAACGGTAACCAGTTTACGGATAATGATATTAGTCGTACGAACGCAACCAGTAGTTCGGCTATTTCTACAAGTCCTTATGGTATTTACAGCTTGTATACCTACGGTTCAAGTCGCTCAACGGTGATCCGTGGTACGAACATGCATGATTTGCCTTATAGTGGTGCGAGTAGCAGTTCTACAACCAACTATATCGCCTACTGGTATGGTGTGTATGCTTATTATAATTATGGTAACACTACCTATCCTTTTGTGGTTGACAAGAACATCCAAAAGAATATCATGGTGTACTACTATGCCTATAATTTCTACATGAACTACAACTATGTAGTCGATTTAACAGGGAATACAGTAGACAATTTGAAGACCTATAGCAGTGGATATAGTACGTATCCTTTTTACATCAACTATGGATCAGATTACAACATTACTGGCAATACGGTGAAGAACTGTTA
>JAHEMG010000027.1 GCA_024643755.1 Flavobacteriales bacterium
GGCTCACCCCTGTTTAAACAAGAACGGGTGGGCCTCAACCAACAACCCTTTCAATTGCTTAAGTTTCGTTCCATGCATGTGAACACCCAAGCCGTTGCCACCCACCTGGTGCAAGTGAGTGCCATCACAAAATGGGGGTCATTTTTGCGCAAATCCAAACTAGATGAACTACCGCAACTGTTCAATGTGCTCAAAGGCGATATGAGTTTTGTGGGTCCAAGACCCAATCTGTACAACCAACATGAACTGATTCAAGCACGTAGCAGCAGGCAGGTATATAGCGTAAGACCCGGCATTACCGGATTGGCGCAAATCCAAAAAATTGATATGTCTACCCCCCAACGGCTGGCAGAGACCGATGCCCAGATGATTCAGCACTTAAATCTCTGGCAGTATTTTAAATACATCTTTCTTACTGCCTTCGGCAAAGGATTTGGAGACAGGGTGAGCAAATAATTCACCCCACCCATGGTTTTTAAAGCATCCTTCAAGGGATGCTTTTTTGTTTTGCGCCAAATTCATTGGTGAATGATTCCAAATACCCATGAGAAATGGGTATTTTTGCTTTTCGTAGATTTTATGCCGTCACTGTTCTCCAAATCCTCCTACTACCACCGCTGGGTGGTGTTTTTGATGGATATGGTGCTGTGTACAGTCTCTGCTTTTGCTGCTACCGCGCTGTTTCACTTCCGTGAAACCTGGCCTTACCTGGTCAATACCTTTCAAAACCACCTGCTGGTTTTGTTGCCCCTGACCATCGTAGTTCATTTGCTGTTCAGGCCCCATATGGGGTTGATTCGCCAAACCGCCCTCTATGATTTGGTGAAACTGCTGTTGGTTCGGTTCCTAGTTTTGGTGGCCGCCGTGATCTGGGTGTACCAATTGCACCAAGAAGGGCATGTTGAATACCTATACTCCATTCTGGTGGTTGATTTTTTGTTGAGCGCCCTCATGCTCACCACCCTCAGATTGGTGATTAAATGGCTGTTTGGGTTTGTGGGACACAGTCTGGCAAACCAATCGCCCATCCTCATCTACGGGGCAGGGGAGTCGGGTAACCTTACCTTCAATGCCCTGCACCACAACCACAAAATTCTGGCCTTCATAGATGATGACAAGCTCAAACACGGCAAACGGTTTTTGGGCAAACGCATCCTTTCTTTGGAAAATGCCACCACCGAATACATCCTAAAAGGCAAAGTAAAAGTGGTAATTTTGGCCATGCACCGCTTTTCGGTGGAACGGAAAAAATACCTGGCAGAATTGTGTATGAACAACAATGTTCGCCTGCAGCTGGTGCCCAAACTGGAAGACATGCTCAACCAAGGGGTTACCTCCAAAAACTTGCGGGCCCTGGATGTGCAAGAACTGCTGGGCCGTGATCCCATCTTGTTGGATCACCGCAATGTATCCAATGCCCTGTTTGGCAAAACGGTGCTAATTACTGGTGCCGCCGGTAGCATTGGCTCTGAAATTGGAGAGCAAGTGCTGGGATTTTGGCCGGCCAAAGTCATCTACTTGGATCAGGCAGAAACCCCCCTGTTTTATTTAGAGCGTTCCCTGAAATCCCAAGAAAGTTACAAAGGCATTCAAAAGGAATTTGTGGTGGCCGATATCTGTCAGCTATCGGTGATGCGCCACCTGTTTGATCAGCATACAATTGATGTGGTCTTTCATGCTGCGGCCTACAAACACGTGCCCCTGATGGAGGTCAATCCCCTGCAGGCCTTGTATGTAAATACCTGGGGCTCTGCCCAATTGGCCGAGCTGGCAGTGAAGCATGGCGTAGAGCGCTTTGTGCAGGTGAGTACCGATAAAGCCGTGAATCCCACCAACGTGATGGGGGCCAGCAAACGGGCCGCTGAACGCTATATTCAATCGCTGTCTACCCTGGGAAAAACGCAATTTATTACCACCCGATTTGGGAATGTGCTCGGCAGCAATGGATCGGTGATACCGTTGTTTCAGGAACAACTCAACCAAGGCGGTCCTATTACCGTAACCCACCCAGAGATCACCCGCTATTTCATGACCATCCCTGAGGCCTGCTCGTTGGTGTTAGAGGCCGGTGCCATGGGCCGGGGCGGCGAGATCTACGTATTTGACATGGGTGAACCGGTAAAAATTCGGGATTTGGCTGAAAACATGATTCGTTTGGTAGGCCTCAAACCCTACGTAGATGTGAACATCGTGTATACCGGATTAAGGCCTGGTGAAAAGCTCTACGAAGAGCTGCTCAGTGATTCTGAAACCACCATGCCCACCATTCACCCCAAAATCATGGTGGCCAAAGTGTCAGAAGATAATTTGGGGTATTTCCAGGAAGAGTGGCGAACTTTGTTGGACTTAATCAAAGGGGGTAACTCGGCGGATGTTTTGGTTTCTTGGCTGAAAAAATTGGTGCCAGAGTATATTTCCGAAAACTCCGATTTTGCCGCTTTGGATGAAGACAAAACGCTGAATCATAAAAATTTGCACTTGACACCAGAGCCCGTGGTAATTTCACACTATGCCCAATCGCATACCAAACGTTGGTTTGATTTGGCCTTTAGTTTGTTGGTGCTGCCGTGTGCCTTGGTGCTGCTCATTCCAGTGTTTTGCGTGTATCCCCTGTTTGGTGGCTGGAGCATGATTTTCAAACATTACCGTGCGGGATTGGGAGGCAAAAAGTTTCACCTGTACAAAGTGCGCAGTCTCAAGAAAAACCACAACAACCCCAGGGCCGGTATGGTCAAAGGAGACGGTACCGTAATTCCTGGCTTGGGCAGGTTTTTACGTGAAACCCGGTTGGATGAACTGCCCCAAATTTGGAATATCATCAAGGGCGAAATGAGTTGGGTGGGCCCTAGACCAGAGCAGTTGGAATTTGTGGAGCACTGCAAAGAGAAGTTTCCGGCCTATGATGCCCGCCACGCCATCAAACCCGGTATTACAGGATTGGCGCAGGTGTACAACCCCAATGCCACCATCGATGATCACCAAGAAAAGTTGGTGCATGACCTTGAATACATCAAAACGGCCAGCCTATGGATGGATATCCAAATTCTGTGGAAGAGTTTGAAGGTGGTGTTGAAATTCTCGTAGGTCTGAGGATTTGTTGTACTTTTGATTCATTGTGACACGTAATTTGAAATTCATACTCTGTTGTTTGCTTATGGGGCTTTCAAGCCTCAAAGCCCAAGGTTGGTTGGGAAAAGACCTCAGCAACGTCAATGTCAAAGACCTTACAAACGCCCAGCGAGAAGAAGTGCTGAGGGCCGCGAGAAAGCAAGGCTTCAACGACGCTGATTTGGAGGCCATGGCCAGGGCCCGTGGTGTGAATGTAGATGACTATAAAAGGGCAACTGCCCTGGTGGGTGAGGATAACAAAACGGCGGATACCCTACAACCGAACAAAAAACAGGTGACCGAGAATGTGCTCCAAAGTACAGTGGCCATTTACGGACAAGAGCTCTTTGAAAACAATGCCTTGGGGTTTGCGCCCAGCATGAACTTGGCACCCACGGCAGGGTATATTTTGGGTCCGAACGACCGTCTCTCAATCAAAGTGTATGGCTTGCAGGAGCAATCCATGAATGTGGTCATTGCCAGCAACGGCACGGTGGTGATTCCGTATGGTGGAAAAATCACGTTGAGTGGGTTAACCATTTACGAAGCGGAGCGGGCATTGGCGCAGCAATTGAAAAAATTTGGGTTTGCATCGTTAGGAACCGGTGAAAGTCATTTAAAAATTCAAATCACCGAATTTAGAACCATCCAGGTAATGGTATGGGGTGCCAAGCAATCGGGGGCGTATTACTTGCCTTCGTTGGGAACGGCGTTTCATGCGTTGTTTGCGGCTGGCGGACCGGGTTTGAATCGCAGTTATCGCAACATCCAAATCATCCGCAATGGCAAGACCATACGCACGGTGGATTTGTATGAGTTTTTGTCGAAAGGTTTGCGCAGTTCAGACATTACCTTACAGGACAATGATATTGTATTTATTCCGTATTACGAGCGCAGGGTACGTTTGCGGGGGGAGGTAAAAACGCCGGCGGTCTTTGAATTGTTGCCGAAGGAGCAGTTGATGGATGCCATTGGGTATGCTGGGGGCTTTACGGAGATTGCGTATAAGGATGTGGTGGAAGTTTTGCGTTATGGCGCTACGGAAAAAGAGGTGTTTTCTGTTCGGTTGGGTGAGTTGGCGGCATTTGAGTTACAGGGGTCTGAGATTGTTACGGTATCATCCATTGCGGAGCGGTTTAAGAATCGCATCAAAATAGATGGAGCAGTGGAACGTCCGGGCTATTATTCCATGGCGGCGGGTATAGATTTGAAACAGGCTTTGGAGAACGCGGGTGGGATCAAGCCCAATGCGGTGAAGTCGTATGTGTTGTTATACCGTGATCCGCGGAACGGGCAGCGTGAATATGTGGGCTATCCATTGAATCAGGTATTGGGTGGTGGGTTGACGGTTCCGTTGATGGAAAATGACATCATCATTGTGGGCGACAGTTTGGAGATGAACCGGAAAGACCAGGTTTTTGTATTTGGAGATGTAAATCGCCAAGGGGGCTTTGATTATGGCCTGGGGCTAACGGTGGCCAAGGTGTTGTTTTTGGCGGGCGGGTTTGAGCAAGAAGCGTTGACGAGCAAGGTCATTGTATCTCGGAAAGTGGAAGATGAGAGTCAGTTGGCAACGGTGAGTATTCTTAGTGCCCGCAGAGATTTTTGGAATGATGCGGAATTGGAAAATTACACTTTGCAACCCGGAGATGTGGTAACGGTAAGTCGCAATCCGTACTACAGAGATCAGGTATATGTAAGTTGTGAGGGGGAATTCAAGGTGCCGGGGGTGTATCCTATGTCATCGCGTCAGCAAACGTTGTCTGATATTTACACACAGGCAGGTGGCAGTACAGTGTATGGCAGTGTAGAGGGCAGTTTGATCATTCGTCAGCGCAGGATGCAGTTGTCGGCAAAGGTAACGGAGCGTTTGAAGGCCAAGGTGTTGAATGAGTTGTATCAGGAAGATACGTTGAGTCAGAAAAAGGTGCAGGAGTTGGTGAGAGACAGTTTTGAATTTGACACCATTGTGATTGGCGGCGGTAACCGAAAATTTGAGTCTACGGCCAAGTCGTTTTATTTGCAGCCGGGTGATCGCTTTATTATTCCTACCATTGAGTCAACGGTACGAATTATAGGGGAGGTATATAACCCGAATGTAATCATGTTTGACAGGCAGTTGTCGATGAAGGATTATGTGATGATGGCGGGGGGAGCTACGGAATCGGCCCGCATGCGCAATGTGTTTGTGGTATATCAAAACGGGCGTAGTGCCAAAACCAGGCACCCGTTGGGACTCTTTAGGTTGCAGCCCAAAATCAGGCCGGGCTGTCAGATCATTGTTCCATCGAAAAGCAAAGATGATGCACGTCCTTACCCTATGACAAGTACGGAGCGTGTTACCATGTATTCGGTCATGGCGTCTACAATGTCTTCCATTGCTTTTCTAATCAGTCAGATTTTGAAATAAATCTGAGGGTGTGAAAGGCAAAATCCCATCATTATCGCTGTCGTTTTTCTGGTCTGTTTTAGGGACTGGGGGGCCATTGGTTTTGGGTTTGCTCACGGTTCCGGCGTTGTTGGGGGGGTTGGGGATGGAGCGGTTTGGCATATTGACATTGGTGTGGACGGCCATTGGGTATTTTGGGTTGTTTGATTTTGGGTTGGGTAGGGCATTGACGCAGCGTGTGGCGAGCAGGTTGGCAAAGGTGGGGGTGTTACGGTGGCGGGATGTTGCGAACGGGATATACTGGATGTTGGGTTTTGGGGTGTTGGGGTCTGTGGTGATGGGGGTTGTGGTGTTTTTATATACGAGGTATGGGATTAGTCTCTCGGCTTTGCTGCGAGACGAAGCACTGGCTGCTGGGTTGTGGGCGGCGGTGTCTATTCCATTGGTGACTTTGAGTTCTGGGATGAGGGGCATTTTGGAGGGGCAGCAAGATTTTGGGAAGGCGGCGGCATTGCGGGGGTTATTGGGGGTCATGAATTTTGGGTTGCCGTGGTTGTTGGTGTATGTGGGTCATGCAGATTTGGTGGCCATGGTGCAGAGTTTGGTGTTGGCGAGGTTGCTGGTATTGTTGTTGAGTGTATGGTGGTTGAAAGCGATTTGGTTTGGGCGCGGTGAGGGAGAGAAACGTGGGGATGGGGAAACCAAGGAATTGTTTCAATTTGGGATGTGGATGACGGTTTCTAATGTGGTGGGTCCGTTCATGGTGGCGGCCGATCGGTTCATATTGGCGGGGTTATTGGGTGCGCAGTTGGTGGCCTATTATACGGTGCCTCAGGATGCGGTATTGCGGTTGTTGGTGTTGCCTGCGGCTTGGGCAACGGTGTGGTTTCCGCGGTTTGCGGGGTTGTGGAATTCGGCATCGGCGGAGGCATTGCGGGAGCAGTTGTTGCGGGGGGTAAAGGTGGTTATGTGGGGTATGGGAATACTGTGTTTGGCGTTGGTGATTTTTGCGAAACCGTTGTTGGTTTTTTGGCTGGGTATTGAATTTGCGAAGGCTGCTGCAGCGCTTACACAGGTGTTGTTGGTGGGTGTGTTTTTTAATTCCATGGCACATATTCCATTGGCGGCATTGCAGGCTTCGGGAAGGGTGGCGTTAACGGCCAAATTGCATGTGGTTGAACTGCTATTGTATATGCCTTTACTTTTGTGGGCGGTGCATTCACAAGGTTTAATGGGTGCAGCATGGGTGTGGATGGCCAGAACGGTGATTGATTTTGTATTTTTGTTTGGCTTCAGCCTACATCGCCATGACAGTTCAAGCGTATCAGACCAAGGATAGGTCCTATTTTGAGAGGGCCAGGCAAGATATTTTGTCGTTGTTCCCCCATGAAGGGGTGGGCTGTGTATTGGAGGTAGGATGTGGCAATGGGGCTACTTTGCGCATGTTGAAAGACAGGGGTTTGGCGGCTGAGGTTCATGGGATGGAATTGATGGAAGAAGTGGCCCAGGAAGCGGAATTGTGCGTGGATAGGGTGTTTGTGGGCAATGCGGTGGCGTTATTGCCATCGTTATCGCAGGGGCAATATGATGTGGTGCTGTGTTTGGATGTGTTGGAACATTTGGTAGATCCTTGGTCGTTTGTGGAACAGTTGCAAGGGGTATTGAAACCAGGCGGTTGTATGATTGCCAGTATACCCAATTTGAGAACGTTGCCAGTGATTTGGCGGTTGTTGGTGAAGGGTAATTTTGACTACGCCAATCAGGGCATTATGGATAAGACGCATCTGCGCTTTTTTACCAAGAAGACGGCGTTGTCATTGTTGCAGAGAGAGGGGTTGAGGTTAGCGTCGTGGAAACGAACAGACTTTGCACCGTGGAGTAAGTCGGCGGTATTCAACGGACTTACTTTTGGGCTGTTTCGTGATTTACTCACAGAACAGTATTTGGTGAAGGCCATAAAAACAGAGCTATGAATCATGCATTTGCCTTGTGCGTTGTCACTTATCGTCCTGAAGAACACCTGAAGGATCGGTTGTTGATGGCGATTGAGCAGGGTTATTCAGTGTATGTATTTGACAATACCCCTGGTGGATGTAATTGGATGCATTTGGCGGGTTTGAAGTCGGCCAAATGGTTAGGAAATGGCGAGAATGTGGGGTTGGGCAAGGGGTTGAATCAGTTGCTGCTGACGGTGCAGGGGGATGGATTTCGTGGGGCTTTTTATGTGGATCAGGATACAGATTTTAAGGAAAATACTTTATCGTGGATTGACCATTTTTTGGATATGCATCCAGAGGCATTATTTCACTGGGGTGCGTTGAATTTTCTGTATTCGGGTGCGTTCAGGGAATGCATAGAACGGGTTCATTTGATGGTGAGTGCAGGCACCTTGTTTAACTTGGGTGCGATGTCGGTTATAGGCGGTCATAACACCCATTGGTTTTTGGAGTGTGTTGATTACGAATGGTGTGGGAGGGCGTTGAAGGCGGGTTATCCGTTGGGGGTTGTGCGGGGTTGCTGTGGTTTAGACCATGAACGCTATCAGCCCATATCAACGGTTCGATGGATGGGTGAGCTTCGTCGGTATCGGTTGTATCCAATGAGAAGGAGTATACAGTTTGTGTGGGGTTTGTTTAGATTGGGCAATTGGGGCATGGTGCATGGACTTCGTGAATATGCGGGGGCGTGTTATCGCAATATGTTTACCCATTTGTTGGATCAGCTGAGGGCGATGGTCTTTTCGGTACTGAAATGGGGGAGGTTGATATCGTGAGGTGGGGCTTGGTAACGTATTCAAAGTGCGGTGCTTGGTTGAATGAGGTAGATCAAGTTGGGAAGGCCTTTGGCAATGCTGCAGGTTTGGTGGTAAACAACAGGGCTGGAGAAGCGGGCGTTGGTGAAATCCAAGGTCATAACAGGCAATATGAATTTGGGGGTTACCTCACTGTGTGTGAATGCATGGAGGGTGAAGGTCCGTTTGTGATCATGAACGATACTTTGTTTCGCACGCACAACAAACGGGGTTGGCTGGGGTTATTGAAGCAGATGCCTGTGTTGGATGTGGAGGGCTTAGTGTTGTATGGCGATATACGCAGGGATGGCAATGATTTGTTGGAAAGGCCCAATCCGTTTTTGGCTTCATGGATTTTTGTGGTGCCGAATCGTGCGTCGCTGGAGGCGCTTACGGAGGGGTTGAAGGTGATATTAATGGAAGAGGAGCGGCCGCTATCGCCTGATTATGAGCAGTTTTTGGACCATTGGCTGAATCCCAAACGGTTTTGGGGTGGATGGCATGGCAAAAAAGGAGAGGATGAGTTGATGAGGAAAAGACAGTGTGTGTTGTGGGAGCATCGATTGAATCGGTGGTTGTTAGACGCTGGGGTGGAGTTGAGAAGTGTGGGGGAGTGGAACCCAGGGAAGTACAATTGGTTGCGCATACTAGACCGACTGAAAACGCGGTGGAAGGCGTGGATGGGTTGACTTTGGTGATAATCCCCTAATTTTGATTTTGAAAATAGCATGACAAACAAACCGTTGAAATCGTTGAATCAGGATGCTTCGTTGGCAGATATTGGAAGGCAACTTTGGCAATTGTGGCAATTGATGAAGGTGCATTGGCGTCCGCTGGTGATTTACCCGTTGCTATTTGGCTTGGTGGGTTTGGGTGTGGGCGTGGTGTTGCATACAGATAAGAAAAAGGCAGAATTCATCATTGCTGCAGAGGAGCAGGGGGCATCGGGGATGGATGGTTTGTTGGCCCAGTTTGGTTTGGATATTGGAAGTTCTAATCCGGGCGGGGTATTTGAGGGTGAGAGTTTGGTGAGGTTGTTTCAGATACGGTCTTTGGTGGAGCGTTCTTTACTAACAACGGTGGACTATCATGGGAAGCCAACGTTGTTGGCAGATTTGTTGTGGAAGGACATGAAAGCATCGAAAAAATCGATTTTTCAAGGGGTGAAATTTTTGTCAGATCGCAGTAAGCATTCGAGTTTGACAGACAGTGCGTTGTATTTGGCTTATCGGTACGTGAATGACGAGGTTTTATCGGTGAGCAGACCGGATAAGAAGCAGAGTTTTGTAACGGTGAGCTGTGCACACCGTGATCCGGATGTGGCGATGTTGTTGAGTGAAACCATGATTGAAACGGTTACGGAGTATTATATTGAGACATTAACGAAGAAGGCCAGATACAATTTGAATGTATTGCGGCTGGAGGCAGATTCAGTGCAGAAGGTGTTGAACAAGAATTTGCAGACCAATGCGAGTATGAGTGATTTGAATTTGAATCCACTGATGCAAAGGGCGCGTGTGGGACAGAATCGCTCTATGATTGATTTACAGATCAGCATTTCACTGTATGGCGAGTTGATCAAAAATTTGAAATTGGCTGAAATTGGGTTGAGAAAGCAGACGCCGTTGATACAGATCATTGAAAGGCCCCATTATCCGTTGGAGCAGGTGGGGTTGCGTTGGTGGCAGTATGTGATGGGCGGATTGGGATTGGGCTTGGCGCTGGCGTTTTATTTGGTGTATTTGGGTTGGTTGAAATCACGGTCTGAGATAGCAGCATGACCCGATTGCGGCGCATATTGGGGGCATTGATATTTTTGCCCAACATCATGCCGCTGAAGGCGCTGTTCAGTGCCGAAATTTTTCCTTGGGCGTTTTTGTATGCGTTGCGAAAAGACCTGAGATTAACCTTGGGTTATGGGTTGTTTTTGGGGTACATAGTTTTGTCAGCTGTGTTGATGCTGGGTTCGTTTCCTTCTGTGTTGGTGCCTGCCCGCGCTTTGTTTGCTTTGATCAACGCTTCGATGATCTTCTTTCTGCTAATTCATGTAAATGATGAGGAGTACGGGGGGTTGGTGAAGTTGTTTCACGGGGTTTTTCTGGCGAATTTGGTGCTGTGTTTGGTTCAGTATTTTGGGTTATTTCCCCCATTTTTGGAGCCCATTTTCAGGTTGTTCATTGACCGGTTTACCCATGAAATATACGGTGGCGGAAGGGGTGTGGCAGGATTGTTTGCTGAGCCATCGTACGCCAGTATGGCCATCCACTATTACTTTGCCTTTTTTATGTTGAGCAAAAAGATCAATCCCCGATCGGTACTGGGGATATCGGCCATAGCGGGCATTGTATTGTTTGATTTGTTCATCATTCGGTCGGTGACTGGGGTGGTGATGATTTTGATTTATTTGATGAGCATGCAACGGGCACAATACTTGCTGAAAGCGGGGTTGGTGGTGATGTTGCTGTTGGGCGGGGTGATTTATCAGTTTGGGCGATCACCCAATGCACCACGTTCGGTAGAAACGGCTTACGATTTTTTCAAATATGGGGGTTATCAGGATCCGATGCCTTGGTTGTTGGAGCAGTCGGGCTTTCGGTTTGTGAGTGTTTGGGCGGCCTATAAATATGGATTTACACATCCTTTGGGTTCGGGGGTTGGTGGTTGGGGACAGGCCAGCATTCAGGCCATGGACGATATTGGTATTAAGGCATCGGCCATGAGTTTTTTTGCCACTGCCATGGGTTCTGAGTATCAGGGGGTGAGGCCTACTTCGTTTGCGGCGGGACTCATGCTTGAGACGGGTGTTGTGGGATTGTTGTTGTTTTTGGTGGCATTTTGGCCTTATTTGAAGGAAAAGGCGTTGTATCGAGACGTACATACACGGTCTATTACCATATTCTTTTTGTTTAACACGTTTGCATTGGGGAGCATTGGCGATCCGTTGCCGTTTATTTTTCTTGCGTTGGCCTATCGCAGTGTGATGGATGCGTCGGGAAAGCCCATAGTTACAGCCGAGGGGGATCAACCATGAAAAATACGGGATCGTTGATTTCGGTGATTATGCCGTGTTACAAGGCGGCCGCTACTTTGGAGCGCAGTGTTCGGGGCGTGCTAGCACAGACCTATGGGCCGTTGGAATTGTTGTTGCTAATTGATGGCAGGGATGAATCTACTGAGCAGTTGGCGCAGGATTGGGCGAAGAAGGATGACAGGGTGAAGGTGGTGATTTCAGAGAAAAATCGCGGAGTATCGCGGATGAGAAATATTGGGATGCGATTGGGCGTTGGCGAGTGGATGGCATTTTGCGATGCCGATGATTACTGGTATCCGGGAAAACTTGAAAATCAGCTGGCTTTGTTGCTGGAGTTTGGGGCGAATTTTTCCTGCTCGGGGTTCAATTTTTATTCGCCATCGAGTCAGGTCCGCATGCCCGTGCAGACGAAGAACTTCATTGATTTGACGGTGTTAAAGCAGACGAATCCCATACCGTTGAGTACGGCAATATTTCATCGTACATTGGGCAGGGGGTGTTATTTTCCGGAGTTGCCTTCGCCCTATATTCATGAAGATTATGCATTTTGGCTTAAGATGTTCCAGGAGCACGAGGTACAAGTGGTGTATTCCTCAGAATTAACTACAGACATTACAAGGGCGGAGGGTACGCGTTCTTCAAACAAGTGGTTGGCATTGCGATCGCATGGCTATATTTTGAAAACCTTTGGCGGAGTGCGTGGAATGGGATGGTGGGTTTTGATGGCGAGCTATGTTTGGCATGGCAGTTTGAAACGGATTGTTGGCAAGTTTATCAAGTGATTGGGGTGCAACTGGTAACGCAGGTGCTTGGTATTCTTTGAATAAACGAGTAGTTTTGGTTATCAAACACGGATGAAGAAAATTCGAATAAAATGGCTGTTGTTCTTGGGGATTTTGGCCCAAAAATCACTGTTGGCCCAAACAGTGTCGCTGGGGATGCCCTTTTTTGATGATGGCATGCGAAGAGCCCAATTGATGGGGAGGGTAGATTCTTCCGCATCCTTTATGATTCGACCTGTACATCCGCAACGAGCACTCAAACGGGGTGCAACTTGGGATCGCGATACTATTTTGTATCCCTCAGATACTAACACGTATGGTAAATACACCCATTGGGCTGATAAAAAGAACCAATATCGCATAGAGTTATTGCCGGTGTATATACATGTGAGAAACAATGCCCATCACCCATACGGTTGGGCAGATGGATCGATGGTGCCGTCTAAGGGTACCCAGCGTTATGTTTCAGGGGGGGTATTTGTGAGGGCAAAGTGGCTGGAAGCACAATTTCGTCCGGAAGTTGTAAAAGCTCAGAATTTACCGTTTCAAAATCCGCCATTTCGTTCCAGGTCCATTGATTTTCCGGAGCGAATGGGTCAGGGAGAATATCAAGAGACGTTTGCAGGGCAATCTTACGTAAAGGTGAATGTTGGTCCGATTACGGCGGGTTATTCAACCGAGAACATTTGGTGGGGTGCTGGTCAGAAAAATGCCATTATCATGAGCAACAATGCCCCTGGATTTGGACATTATACAGTGAATACGAACAGGCCGGTAAAAACCCGCTTTGGATTGGTGGAGGCACAGATGGTGGGCGGAAAATTGCGGCATTCTGGGTTTAAATACCCGTTGCGCTACAATGGAAACTGGCCTCCCATTGCGGGGGATGTAGTGGTAGACAGTGCAGCGCCCAAGTTTCATTCGTATTTCAATGGAATGACGGCGGTTTTTCAGCCGAAATTGCTGCCGGGTTTGTCGCTGGGCGTTACCCGAATTGTACAAGTGAGTGGGGAGCCAAGTTCTGCCAAAGATTATATCCGTATTTTGGGATTGAAGGCCAACGGTGAGCAGACGGGTGGTGGCGGTGGCTTGAACAGGAACCAATTGGTTTCTTTGTCGTTTCGATATTTTTTCCCAAAATCACATGCCGAACTTTATGGTGAAATGGGCCGGGAGGATTGGGCTTGGGATTTCGAGGACTTGATGACGCGGCCATTGGCAACAACGGCTTGGATGGCAGGTTTCAGAAAATTACAGCCGATGCCAGGGAAAGACAAATGGTTGCAAATTATGGCAGAGGTTACCCAAATTCAGGCGCCGATGGATAATTTCATGCAGCCCAGTTCGTTGGTGGGTTATAGTTTCTATATGCATGGGAATGGGGTTGGTTGGACCAACCGTGGACAAGTATTGGGTGCAGGAATTGGACCGGGCAGCAATATGTATACGGCGGGGTTGACGTATTTGGACGGGTTTAAAACGTATGGCTTGCAGTTAGAGCGGGTGGTTTACAACGAGGATTTGTATTACGGTAGCATTGACTATTTATTTTTGGGTGGTACCAATCCATTTTTCAAGGACATCAGCAAGCATTTCGTTGATTGGGGCTTTTTACTGAGTCATCATCGGAACTATGGAAAGCTATTTGTTGGGTACAATTTGCACATTTTAAGAACCTATAATTTTCAGTGGAATTATGATCCAGCTGGAAAGCAGGGTGATTTTAGGTTCCCCGGTATCAATGTTTGGTCGTTGAATTTGGAGGTGAGCGCGTTATATCGTTTTTGAAAAAAAATATAGTGTTGTTTTTTGGATTCTGTGCGTTGCTAAAATATTATTTTTTTATTTATCTGTCTAATTTATTGGTTTTAAGCTTGTTGTGATCTAGTCGAAAACCTTTGTAAAATCGCCCTTTTTCTTAGTTAATTGCGTAATTTTGCGGCGTGAAAATGAGCGTAAAATGGACCTTGTTTGGTCTGTGCGGAATGTCGGTAAAATTGCAAGCACAATCGGAGCTAACGATGGTTGCACTTGTGCCCATACTGAAGACTGGGATTGTGGCTTCAGAGGTAGAAAAATCGTTATTGCAAAGGGGTTTTGTGTTGAAGCCCGGAGTGTCAACTGCCAAGGATAGATTGTTTCAAGGACATGTAGACAGTGGTTTAGTGCAATTGACGATGCGGAAGGTTTCAAAAAAGGGTTCGGTATGGAGATATCGCGTGGTTTTTGTATCAAATCAGAGTACATGGCTTCAGAAAAAGGCCGACTTTGAACAGAAGTTGTTGCAGTTGAATAGCGTGTTGGAAACAAATCCATCTAACACCACCAAAACGTTACCACAGTATTGCGCAGGCAAGGAAGCACAGTGTTTCAAGGATGGTATTTCAAAATACCAGAGCAGTTGGTATTGGAACAATGCCGTACAGCGCATCAAAACGGTAGAATTAAAGATCAACAGTAATTACGAGACGGTCATTGAAATCACAGACAATGCGCAGGAGACTCACCATCAATTGAATTAGTTTTTTTCATAGTATATAGATAACAAAAAACCCCGTAAGCTTGCTTACGGGGTTTTTGTTATGATGGTTTTGTGAGATTATGGTTTTACCAAGCGGAATTCTACACAGCGATTTTTGGCTCGCTCTTCCTCGGTATCACCGGTTGATTTGGTTTCACCATTGGCAATCACTTTGATGCGGTTTGCGGCGATTCCTTTAGCAACAAGGTAGGTTTTCACATTGTTAGCACGAGAGGCAGACAACGTAAGGTTATAACTTTCAGAACCCAAGCGATCCGCGTTACCATACAAAGTGGCTTTACAGGTTGGATTAGCTTTCATGTAGGCCACCAGGGCTTCCAAATTCTGTTCATTGGCTTCATTCAAAGTAGCCACATTGAATGGGTAATAGGTGGTGCTCTGTTTGGCCAAAGAATCCAAGTTTACGGGTTTTTCTTTAACCGGCTCTACAACTACAGGCTTTACTGGCTCTGGTACTGGCACTGGTACTGGTACTGGCGTAACAGGTACCTGAATCTCTTTGACTGGTTCAACCACAACCACTTTTTCCAAGGTGTCGATCACTTTTGCAATTGTATCGATCACTTTTACGGGAATCTCTGGTTCTGGTTTGGTTTCAACTACTACAGGTTTTTCGTACACGGGAATACTCTTGAGCGGTGCATTGCCCAATTTCTTCTTCATTGGGATAACATAGCCAAAGGTAGCGGTAGGACCAACCCAAGTAGAATAGCAGATATCAATCGAAACTGGATATTGTGGGATTTTGTAGGTGATACCGATTTCTTTGCGCAATCGACCAAATTGGATGTTGTTGTAGAAGTAATCTCCACCACGGGCAGCACCACTTTGTAAAATGCCTTTGCGGAACAAGCCGATGCCTCCACGCACAGAAAAACTCTTGTTTACAGAGTAATTTAAACCCGCTAGGTCACGGAAGTAAAATCCAGAATTGTCTTCGGCAAACTGAATACCGCCTCTGTATTCTAAAATATAATAAGCACCCACGCGATTTTTTATGAAAAGATTGCGGGTTCCCAACATAACTCGGGCCGCACTAAACTTTTCTTGGTGCCTGAAAACCATTCCCAAGCCAGGCTCCCATGATGCTTGGTTCCAACGGGGTTGTGAAGCACGTTGTGCCGAAACCTCACTGGTATATAGTGAAAGGAACAAACACACCAAGGCAAGAATTATTTTTTTCATGGCTGTTAAACTTAATCAAATATAGGAAGGAATGGGAAATATCCGGTTATACAGTCTATTAACTAACCGTAAATTTGGTGAAGGACGTGTTTTAATGATTACTGATCTGCAGTAATTGCTTGTTGAAGGGTCATGTGTTTTTCCTTCAATGGGATTCTCCAACCCAAGTTACTGGTGAATCCAATGGTATTAGAATAACCGGCAGAAATCACGATAGGAAGGTCGTTGGGTTGAAAGCTAATGCCAATCTCTTTGCGGAATCCAGCGGGCTTGATAATCCAAGGAACACCAGTGCCTTTGCTTTGAAATTGGTCTGTTAAAATACCGTCAACAAACAAACCTACACCACCATAAATGGTGAAATTGGGGTGAACTTTGCAAGAAAGCCCTGCGATGTCTCTTCTGTATTTGTTGTTTTCGTATGTTGTGGTTTCGAACAAAATTACATTTGAACGATATTCGTACATGTAGTAAACCCCCAATCGGTTCTTATATATTTCTTGGAACCCAATACCTAGACGAGCCGCTGAAGCGCCATTGTTATCAGCAAACGCTTTGCCCACCATGGGTGTAATTGAAGGTTGTGCTGATGCCATATTTGACATACTGAAAAACATGACTAAAATTAGCGTCATTGATTTCAACATTTTTTCTTCTAGCTTAATCATAATAAATTTAGGTTGCCCATTCAACAACAAATATACGTCACTTTGATAAAAATGTTGCTTGGGTGTATTTAGGGTTAAAATTAGCTCATTAAATAAGTTATCAAAATTTAGTACTGAAAATCAATTTAATAATTACCACTTATTATTCAATCGATCGTAATACTCGAAATTGATTTTGAAGCCGTAGCGGGGTTTTTCGAATAGGTTGGCGTAGCCGGCAGTGTAGTAAATGCCCACCTTGAAGCGATCGCGCCAGATGCGGACCAACTTGTCAACCCCCACATATCCCTCATAGAAGAACAGATTTCTTCGCTCCGGCGCATAGAGAATATTGACCCCGGCCCGCTCGTACAAACTCAACTTTTTCAGGAACGGAATCTTGTTCACCAAACTGCCGTTGAAGCTGTGCTGGTAATGCACCTCGTAAAAGCGTTTGAAGGTAATAAACGTAGAATCTAGCTGCTGGAAGGCAAACATCGGCGGCGTGAAAATGACCGGATCGGCCCGTCTTTGGTAGCGGTAATCCACCACGTTCACGTTTCTGCTGCTCAAAAAACTGCCGCTCACCGCCCGGATCTCGCTGTTGCCCATCAACCCCCAAGGAAAACTGTGGTCGATGCGGTACTCCAAATACTGGTAGTCGATGTTGCTCTTGAAAACCCCCGGCACCGCCTGCTTGTAATTGATCGAAAAGGTAGGCCAAGTAGAGCCCAAAATCACCTTTTGCTTGGGTTCCGACATATAACGCTGGAAGGGGGTGTACGACAGGTTTACCGAGGCAAAAAACGCCCGGTGGTCCACAAATTTCAAAGGTTTGTTGTTCTCGAACAAGCTGTCGCCGAACTGGTCGAAAACATAGGTCGACATGTCCTTTCTATCGCTCAGCTCGCCCTGTACCTGTAAAAAGAGGCCGTTGATGAGCTCCTGTCGGTGGTACACGTTCATGTGCTTGTTCTGGTAAAAGTTATCGCGACGGAATAAGTCCACATAGGCCGCGTTCATATTCACCATCCCGAAATCCCTGCCCACGGAGGCGAATATCATCGCCCTTTTGTAGGGGTTGTAGAGGTGCGACATGTAAATGGTGCCGCGAACGTCGTTGTTGTTGATCCCGTAGGATAGGTTTTCGTTGAATTGGAAGGTCTTTTTGTTGTCGAAGGTCTTGTCGATCCCGTTCCACAGACTGATGCGCGCGCCGCCGGGCCACCAAGGTTGGTAGAGGTTCCACAAGGGTTGGAAACGCAGGGTGAGGCCTTTTCGTCGGTCCTGGTATCCCTGTCCCTCCAGCACCAGCGACTTAAAAGTAACTTTGTTGATTTTGGCTTCTACAGAGTCGAGGTATTTGTCTGAGGTCTGTACCCGCTTGATGCTATCGGCCGTGTTGATGAACTTGGTTTCTTGGCTGCTGAGGGGCTGAGATCGCTGTTTCTCCCAGTAGGAAGAGTCGCGCTCGTAGGCCTCTTGCGTGGTTTTGCTGATCTCCAGGCCAAAGTGGTTTTTGGGGAAGGCGGGCACCACGGTGATCTTTTTGTAATCGACCAGGGTGGTGGCTTTGTTTGTGATTTTTCCGAATTTGGTGGTATAGAAGAATCGCTGCGAATCGGTGAGTAGGTGTTTGTCGGCATCTAACCGTTGATACTGCGTGAGGGTCATCGCATCGTACTCGGCCATGAGGTGCCTGGGGAATTTAAGCTCGGCTTTGAGGATCCAATAGGTGGTATCCACCAGGTGCAATTCCCCGCTGAGGGTGGCGTTCGCGGTTTGTCGGCCCGTCATCCCAATCCTCAGCACCCGGCCGTATTGGGGGTGTTGGTAGGCGCCCAGGAATTTGAATCGGTAGGCTAGTAGGGCGGAGTTGGACAGGGGCGACATGATGGGCAGCGGACAGAGCGCGGGCACATCGAGCAGGTTTTGGTATAAGTTGAAATCGCCTTCGGTGGTGGAGAGGTAGAAGAGTCCGGCTTTGGAGCCCACTTTTTGGACGCCGTTGCGGGTTTCTTTGATTTTACCATCGGTGGTGGCATCGCGCTGCATGGCAATTTCGATGAAGGCCGAGGCGTTGTTGGTGTATTTGGTTGCGGTGATTTCGAAGGCCTTGATGTAGAGTTCGGCGCTTTGGTTGGGGATGCGGCTATGCCAATAATCGCGCTGGGCGATGGCTTTTCGCATATAGTCGGCCGCGGGGTCTTTGTATTCCTTGCGGATCTCTGCGCCTTGGAGTTTCTCGGTTTTGGGCGTGAGGACGATGTTGAGGGTGTCTTTGGACCCGTATCGCACCACCATGGGGATTTCAGTGCTATAAAAATCGGGGTGGGAGAAAACGAGTTTGTAGGAACCGGTTCTGAGGTTGAGGTTGAAATACCCATCGAGGCGGGTTTGTCCGAGTTTCGCCCCATCGCGGTCAAAAATCTGTACCATGGGCAGCGGCGCATGGGCGGTATCCACGACCAGTCCGGTGATTTGGGCTTGGAGGTCGGACAGCAACCACACTGACAGCATCAGGAGGCAACGTTTGATGTTGGTGGCGCTTACTTTCATGGTGGTTGGTTGGGCTTATTTCTTGCCGTTTTTGGGTTTTTTGGACTGCTGCGCTTTGCGCTGGGCCTCTGTGGGATAGGGCAAGGCGGGGGCGGTCACGGTATGCGGAGGAATAAACGTTTCAGGGGTGGGTTTGTTTTGGATATCGTACAGAAACCGGGGGAGTTTGGCCTCGGCGGCGGGCAGATCGGCAATGGGGTATAATACGCCTTTGGGGCTTTCGTAGAAGGCGATGCTGCTGATTTTGCCCTCATCGAAGCGGATGTTCATGTTTTCGCTGCTGACCAGGTTGGCCGATTGCAGGGTATCTGCATCGCGCAGGTAGTAAATGCTTTGGGCTTTGCGGAAGACTTGCACTTGGGCGAGTTTTTGCTGCGGGGTGAATCGCTGCATCATGGAATCGCCCTGAATTTGGGAGTAGTGGAGGTTGTCTTCTTGGATGGCCACGAAGGCGTTGGGGAAGGCCTTGAGACTCCGAATTTTCTGCTGCTTCACTTGCATTTCCATGGAATCGCCACTGAGTCGGGTCAAGGAGTCCCACAGCACCGGCTCGCCGCTAAAATAGAAGGTAGAATCGCTGCGGTATGAGGTGAGTTTGCGGCAGGTGCCCGAGGCGGTTTGTTGGGTGAAGGCCACGTGGTGGATGGCTTGCAGTGCGATGGGTTTGCTGGAATCGCTGTTGTAGTGGAGGGTATCGGCTTTGATGCGGAACAGGTCTTTGTTGCTGCCTTGGTAGGCCAGGGCGCGGTTCCATACCGAGAAGGATTTGGCGTTGCCGCGGTAATGGGCATGTTCGCCCCAGACTTGCCATTGGTCTAGGGTGTCGTGGATGTAGACATGTCCGTGCGCCAACCCGCTCTGCTCCTTTTTGTTGAACAGGAGGGTATCGCAGAGGATGGTTCTGCCGGAATCGAAGAGGGCTACGCTGCCGTAAAATTCGCCTTTTTGGGTTTCGGTGAGGTAGTAGCCGCGGTTGAAGACCACGGTGCGGGCTTTGTAATCGAGCTGGGTGATGGCAAAAAACTGCGCTTTTTTTAGGTCGGTGCGGTATTGCAGCGTATCGGTTTTAACGGTATAGTCGGGGGTGGTGAGCACCACATTCTTTTTGAAGAAGAGGGTTTTGAGGGTGGGGTTATAGCTGCCTTGGAGGGAGGTGAGCTGGGTTTCTTTGTCCTTGATGTTGCCGCGGGCGCCGTACCAGCCCACTTTGGTTTGGGTGTGGTATTGGATCCAGGGGGTGGTGAGGGTCATGCTGCCATCGGTGAGGGTAACGCCGCCAGAGACTTTGGC
>JAHEMG010000099.1 GCA_024643755.1 Flavobacteriales bacterium
AGTTCAACGACGGTGTTGGAAGCAGCAAGTTGATGGTTGACTAAGTCAACCACTTTACTACGTCGGCAAGAATTTCTTACGCCTATAAAAAGAGGGGGGCGGCCAATGGCCGCCCCCCTCTTTTTATACCATCGCCCCAACAAAAAGTTGCCACCCTAAAACCCGTTCGTCGAATCGCAACACCCTTTCCACCAAAATCTTCCTCGCCATTCGTATTATTGTACTTCCATGCGCAATCTGCTCATCCTCTGCCTACTATCTACGCTCACTATGGGCTGCAACAACCTATACCGCAGTAACTATACTTCTGTTACACTGTCGAAACCCGTTGCGGAATACCTCAATCAACAAACACTTACCGTTCACAACAACAAACCAAAACCTAGCATCCGCAAAGCGCAAGTGATTGAACCCTACCTCGATACAAACTACCGACTCCAATACCGCCGCCTCGCTGGCACAAACCTGATCCTAGAGGTTATTGATTCTCAAGGGAATAGACGCAATATCGCCATCCCACAAACCAAATTAACCGCCTTCCCCATCGCCTTTACAACCACCATCGCGCCCATCGTTGTAACCAAACTGCTTCAATACGATGACCCCGATGCCTACTACGATTATACAAGCGAAGTCGCCGTGGGTGTAACCATACTGTCAGCCCTCACCGATGCCCTTTTCGTTCCAGCCACTAAACTCGCGGCGCGGAACCGACAGTTTGCTGTCCCCAAAACATTTGTCCTCAATAACCTTGATCAAGTGCAAACCTTGGATACCAGCAATCCAAAACTTTATACCATCGCCCAGCCCATTAACCCCAACATCACCCCTTACCTCGACGCCAATTGGCAAAAACATACCCGAGTATTCTTGGGCGCCTATGCCGGATATGGTTTGGTGCATCACAGTACCAGTGTCATCCCCGCAACCAAGCTAAAACCCAGCGATTGGTATTCCGTGGCATTGAGTCTGCAAAGCCGTCCAAACCTGCGATGGGGTGTGCGGTACGACTGGAGCAAAACCCCCGAATTCCAAACCAATGCAACCTCCATGCAACTGGCCTATGTGAGCAACGAAACCCCCAATGCCAAACTCATCTACGGTTTGGGAGCAGGTTTTGGGAGCTTCACAAGAATCGCATCCAACAACTTTACCACAACCGTCGATATACTTAACAATCGCAAACTCGGCAACGACAGTACTGTTGTAACGGTAAATACCTTTATTCCTGGCCAAACCCACTATTTTCTGCCCTTCTCGGTCTTCATTCAATACGAAGCCGCCATCACAAAAAACATCAATGTCACCCTTGGCGTGAGAATGGCCTCCGTTTCATCCATTACTTCCTTCAATTCACAAGATTACCTGCGAACCAACGAAGTGATTGCACCGGGGATAACGGCGGAGCGACAGCAAAATATCAATTACCCAAGAACCATTACCTTAAACTCAAAAAACATGTCGTTCCAAGGCAATATCGGCCTCAATTTCCTCATCACTAAATAACATGAAATCTCTGCTCAAAATCGCCCTGTCTGCCCTTTTGGCCCTTACTGTAAGTTCTTGTGAACCTTGGTATTACGAAAGCCCTACATTCAGCATCCTCCAAATTTTGCAGAACAACCAGCCCAATACAGTATACAACCAAGCACGGGTTACCTATGGCGGCTATACTTCCAACGGCATGTACGAGTACGATACCCTGTATTTTCAACGTACCATTTTACCGGGCGATACGGCCCAAATTGTGCTGGAAAATGTACTGGCATCCAGGTTCTACTATGTGGATACGGTGAACATCGACCTAGCGCTCAGCGATTCTCAGCAATGGCAACAGCAATTTCCACGAAGGTTTATCCGCAGAAGCAGCCAAAACAAAAACGATTTCATCGAAACGATTCGTTTCTAATTGATGCCCACACCAACCAACCTATGACAATGTGGGTGAGCATCAAAATTTGTGTTGCTGTTTTTTACCTCATCATTCTCAAGTAATTTTACACTACATGCCGCGCATATTGTATTTCTTCATTCTATCGCTAAGTCTGATATTATTTAGCTGCAATTCCGCTTTTAGAGCACAGAACACCCATGTAGTATTGTCTAAACAAGTGGCCGAATACTTGTCAACCAAAGAGCTGATTGTACACAACAATAGCACCGAAAAACTAATCACAAGGACTGCAACAATACAAGAAACAGATACCCTGTACCAACTCACCTATAATAAATTAAAAGGCGATGCTGTCATCCTGCAAATCACAGATGACAGTGGCAAGATGCGAAATGTGGCCATTCCACAAATGAAACTCAGCGCTTATCCCGTATTGTTGAGCTCTACAATTTCACCAACTTTAACCGTTTATGCCTTAACATTTCCCGGTAGAAACTATCATACGGATTATATGTTGCTTCTTTACAATCCAATAGCTGCCGCAATAGATGCATTCGCAGGAAGAGTCATTTTCCGAACACGCAAACATGCCCGTTATACAGTACCCAATACCTATCGAATTGCTAATCTGACAGATGTAACAACCATTGACACAGCCAATAATCAGTTATTACTCGAAATTCCTATACCCGTCAACCCCAATCCTACGAACTATTTAACCCAGGATTACCGTAAGAAATGTTAGTACGCATTTTCTTTGGGTAGCAGTTTTGGATCGACACATGAAACATCAACAACCTATTTGTATTCCCAGACATCGCGTGTGAATCTTCCCAACAAAATCGATAATGGAATTTGGGCTACTGCTGGCATACACTTTCAACCGAATTCTCACTTTCAATGGGGATATAGTTTTCATTCAAATATAAACCCCAATTTATCGATCAATTTCTTACTCAATCACGTGGGATTTGTTGTTCCCCTGAAAAAAGGCAGCGTAGAAATAGGATGCGGCCTTGGTTTTGGTACTACCCGCAGAATTCGGGGCAACTCATATTGCGATAGCTTCGACAGTTACATAAAATACCCCCTGAAAACAAATCAGTTACTCGAAGAGTCCTATTCATTCATTCCCTCGATTCACGTTTTTGCTCCAATAAATGGGCACATTCAATTTATTTACCCGTTAAAAAACAGATTTGAAATCGCTGCAACTTTCAATGGTTTCAAAATGCCCAGTTATAATCTCTTCGAAAAAAGTGAAACTGTATTAACAAAAGACCAAATTACACCCAACATTGTAGCCTACCGTCGTGAAGAATTTACTTTCAACAATATCACTGTCAAATCTACCCACCGATTGTTTTCCATTGGCCTTTCATTAAGACTCAAGCTTTAACACTATGAAACAGCCGAAAATTCTCCTATCGCTTGTGGTACTTATGCAAATGTTGCAATCCTGTGAATCAGATTATGGCTTTAGACAGCTCTTCGTTCAAATGAGAACTACTTTGGTCAATCAAAAATCTGATTCCATCAAGGTTAAGTTTGATTACGAAAGACAATACAACGGCAATACCGTATTTCACCACAATTTTACACTTTTACCTGGGGAAGAATATATTAATGAAGATCAAATACCCGGTAACCAAAGCGCGCTTTTTATCTCAACATTTTATATCACAGATGTTCATGGGAAAATAGATACTGTAAGAAGAAAGTTCTCCGTTGAATACAGTCCATACCACCGCAACATTTCAGACATCATCTACATCAAAGACTAACGCTGCATTCTTTGCCATTGAATTTCACTTGCTCCGACCTGTACAAAAGATTATTCCATCTCTGATTCCCTCGGAATTCAGTAAATTTGTATTTTTACTGATTACCCACGAATGTATCCTACACTCAAACAATTGAATTGGCCGCAAATTGAGGCGGAAATCCTTGCTTTTTGGGAGCAAGAATCG
>JAHEMG010000100.1 GCA_024643755.1 Flavobacteriales bacterium
TGAATGGCTTCGCTCAATGCCTGAATGCCTGTGCCATCCATAGCGATTGTTTTCACCACTGGAGACTCCCAGGTGCCATCCCCCATCCGATAATGGGCCAATTTTTTTAGGTGATTGGCGAATGCATCCGCCCCATCTCGATCAGATTTGTTGACAACGAAGATGTCGGCAATTTCCATGATGCCACTTTTGAGTGTTTGCACTTCATCACCACTTTCTGGTACGCTCACTACGATGGTGGTATCTGCGATGCCTGCGATTTCTATCTCACTTTGTCCAACCCCCACAGTTTCCACGATGATATGATCAAACTGGGCGTGTTTTAGCACGTCGCAAATTTCGATAATGCTGGTACAAAGGCCACCGAGGGAGCCCCTGGCAGAAACACTGCGGATATAGACTTTGGGGTCGAGGAACAGGCCTGGCATGCGCAGTCGATCACCGAGTAGGGATCCCAAATTGAATGGGCTAGAGGGGTCAACGGCCACGATGGCGGTTTTAAGGTTTTGTGCACTCCAGTGCAGCGCAAGGGCATTGACTAGGCTGCTTTTTCCGGCGCCTGGCGGTCCGGTTATCCCGATAATGGGTGTGGTTCCGTGGAGCTGCTCAAGCAGCTCCACGGAGCCGGGATGTTGATTTTCCACCCAGCTGATTGCCCTGGCGATGGCCCTTTCATGGCCGGCGGCAAGGTTTTCGGGGGTTGGGGTAATCGACATACTGCGAAGATATCAAATTAATGCGTGAATGGCGATTGGGGAGGTGTGATTATCCGTGATGGGCCCTAGCAAATGGGGTTTCATCCAGGGCGGTGAATGTTCCATTCATGTACCGGTGATAGCCGGCCATGGCCACCATGGCGGCATTGTCTGTGCAGTAGGCAAAATCCGGGATGTAGGCCAACAGACCTTGTTCTGCGCCCATGGCTTGAAAAGCCTTTCTCAGGGCGCTGTTGGCCGAGACGCCCCCGCTGAGCCCAAGCGAGGCGGGGCGGCGTTGTGAAATGGCCTTTTTTAATCGCTTCATCAAACTGGCAACAATCTGTTGCTGGTAGGATGCACAAACGTGTGCGATTTCCTGCTCCAAAAATTGGGGGTTCGCCTTTTGCTGATCCCTTAAAAAATATAGCAATGATGTTTTTATGCCCGAAAAACTAAAATTTAATCCCTCTGTTTGTGCGTCGGGAAAGGCGTATTTTTTAATGTCGCCCTCCTTGGCTAGTCGATCTACCATCGGACCGCCAGGATATCCCAATCCCATCAATTTTGCGGCTTTGTCGAACGCTTCTCCTGCCGCATCGTCCTGCGTGCTGCCAATGATTTCCATCTTGTCAATCGCCTCTACCCAAATTAACTGGGTATGTCCACCGCTCACCAACAAACACAACATCGGCAATGCCACCTCGTGGTCAATAAACAAAGCCGCCACATGGGCTTGCAAATGGTTGATCCCAATCAACGGTAGGTTATTGGCGATGCAAAGCCCCTTCGCCACATTGTTTCCAACTAACAAAGAACCCATCAGCCCAGGTCCTTGTGTAACTGCAACCGCAGACAAATCTTGGTGAGAAATTCCCGCCTGTTTCAGGGCCTGGTCAATCACCGGAATGATGTTGCTCTGGTGAGCCCTAGAAGCCAATTCGGGTACCACACCACCGTATTGTTCATGCACCGATTGACTCGCCGCTACGTTGGCAAGGATTTTGCCATCGCAAAGCACAGCGGCCGCTGTGTCATCGCAACTGCTTTCAATGCCCAATATAATGGAGGCACTGGGTTTTGGTGGATTCGGGCTGGTCGTCAAAATTTAAATTTGAGAGATTGAAAAATAAGCGTACAAAACTACGGAAGTTTTTGCTTCTGATGTTGCTGTCGTTCCTGCTATTGACGGGAAGCGCAGTGGTTTTGTCGCGCAATCACTGGGTGCAGAATTATTTGGCCCAGCGAATGGTGAATTATTTATCGTCTGAGCTCAAAACCAAGGTGGAGCTTGGGTATGTGGAGATTGATTTTCTGCGGAATATTCGCCTAGAGCGACTTCGTATCTATGATCGGGAGAAAGATACGCTCATAGAAATTCGACAGTTTCAGGCCCGATTGTCGAACATGGATTTCAAGCGCAAAGAGGTTGTTTTTAGCCATGTGCATTTGTTCAAAGGGTACCTGAAATTGGGTTATCACACCGCAAAAAGTGATTTCAATATTGATTTTTTGGTGGATTACTTTACACCGCCCGATACCGATACCACCCCAGGGAAAGTGTGGGACATCAAAATGCGCGATGCTCATTTGGAGAAAACCACATTTTTGTATTTTAACAAAACCAAGAAACCGTACGATAAGCATTTTGATCCCGACTACATGTTGTTTGAGGACATCAATGCGCAGTTAGACTCGGTCATCATTGGAGAGCCCTGGTTTGGAGCGAAGTTGAAAAACATATCGCTCAAGGAACGAAGTGGGTTAACAGTGGTTGATGGGTCGTTGAATACGGTGATTGACCGCAAACACATGCTTTTTACCGATATGCGTTTGAAAACCCCCAAGAGCGAAATTGGTGATCAAGTGGAACTGCGATACAACCGAATGCGTGATTTTGTGGATGTCTACCACAAGGTCATTTTTGATTTTCGTTTGAGTAAGTCGGTGCTGGATTTGGAGGAGCTAAACGCATTTCACGACTGGTTTGATGGACGTAGTTTATCAACATTTGTCAATGGCAGGGCCGTGGGTACCTTGGCGAAAATGGATGTTTCTTCGATTTTGTTGGAATCGCTCACAGACCAAACACGCATCAAAGCCAGTGGTTCGTTGTCGAATCTGCACGATCTCGATAACTTCGAATATCGATTGGATTTGACCGATGCTAGGGTGGCATTGTCTGACCTTAAACAGGTGGTGTATGAGCTGGATTCTATTGCGGCGATTGAATCGGTGGAGGCGGCGGATATATCCGGACAGTTGAGTGGTTCGCTCAATGATGTAACGTTTGATGGCGATTTGGATGCGAATCCCGGTCATTTTGCCGGTCATTTGTTTTTTGATTTTGCGGAAGGCGTTGATGCGATGCAATACGACCTAGATGGCGATTTGCAGGATTGGGATGTTGGGGCATTTGCTGGTAATGGCGTTGATGCCTACATCGATGAATCGCATATTTTGTTGACAGGCGTTGGGATCACGCCGGAACAATTAGACTTGGATTTGGATCTGCAACTGCAGCAATATCAGGTGATGGGCAGAACCCTGAAGCAAGTGAATGTGCGCAGCACGTTGGATGAGAAATCGCTCTCGATGAATGTGGTGTCCTCGGATCCGCGTTTTGAATTTGAAGCCGATGCTGTGGTGTTGGACTGGCATGGGAATCCAACTGCCGACGTGAATGTCGTGGCCAATGATGTGCAGTTTGATGGTTTGGGTTTGGAATCCTTGCCCCTGGCATTCAGTGGCACGGCCTCGTTGATTTATGGAGGAGAAGATTTAACCCATTCCAACGCAACGTTGGAAATCAATCAATTGGTCGCAGATCACGGTTCGGTACGATATTTCTGCAACAGTCAGCAGGTCGTGAAAAGCGAGAGCAGCGGATGGTCATTCTCCGGGGACTGGCTCAATGGCGAAATTAGCGAGGGCTTTGACGTGATGCAAACCCAAGCAGTGGCTCAGTATTTATTGCATAATGCAGTGCCAGAGCGATTTGATCCACCTGTAAACTTCAAACCCAGCGATTTTCATTTTGACATTCAATTGGTGCAAACCAGTTGGTTGTCGACGTTTGTGGAGCCATCGCTTCGCAGCGGACCGATTAATTTCGTGGGTGGGTTTAATCAAGCACAGGAAAAAGTGAGTTTGGTTTTAGGTCC
>JAHEMG010000104.1 GCA_024643755.1 Flavobacteriales bacterium
GCGGGCGGTTTCCGCCCGCAAGCACCGTACGCCTGCGGCGTACCGCGCCCACAATTTGGAATACCAAATTTGGGCGCGACTGGCTGCCGCCAGCCCTAACCCCGTGAAGAAATGGTACCTGTGGTTGCAGGCGAACCGACTCAAGAAATTTGAACAACGCACTTGGTCGGCCTTTCAAGCCATCGTGCCCATCGTAACCACCGATGAAATCGCCATCAAAATGTACTTGGATCGTACAATAGAAAAATCATCCAATAAACAGATCCCCGCCATTCAGACCTATCAACCCGGTATCGCCATAGAAAGACCCTTTGCCTTTATCCATCAGCCAATGTCGCTCTTTCATATTGGTTCCATGGAATGGCAAGCCAATGAACAAGGCGTTCTGTGGTTTTTGCAAAAAGTATGGCCGCTGCTGCTGGTGAAATACCCCCAAGCCCAATTCCATCTTGCCGGAAAAGGCCTCTCAAAATCAGATCCCCGCTTTTTTCAAACTGGCGTGGTTAACCACGGTGAAGTGCCGGATGCAGAAGATTTCATGCACCAACATGGCATCATGGTAGTGCCCATCCAAGCCGGTAGCGGAATTCGCATCAAAACCCTTGAAGCTATGGCGCTCGGTGTGCCCGTTGTGTCTACGTCGGTGGGTGCGCAAGGACTTTCAGTTACATCAGGCACTGAGATGTTTATCGCCGATCAGCCCCAACAATTCGCAGATGCAATTGCCACGCTGTTGGCCAACCCCGCCCAAGCACAAACCCTCACTACGCAAGCCAGGGCCTATGTGGAACAACACCACAACCTCAAACGAAATACCGCAGATTTGCTTGCTTTTTTGGGGCAACTCTAGCACCTTTGAACTATGATAAAATTGCCGGCTTGGCTCTTCGGTGCCTGGCTCTGTTTAGCCACCTCCGCTCAAGCCCAAACCTTGCCATTCGGTTCGCTGAAATGTCAAGGTCCCGTGCCCAAAGCCTTTTCTCAAACCAGTTCTGCCAAAGCCCTGCAAAACATGCAGGCCATCGAAAAGACTGAAAAAAATCGCAAAGAAATTGCTGAAGAACAAGCGTTTGCATTGGCCACCACCTTCGTCATCGATGAAATTCTCAAGAGTGGCAAAGTGCTCTACGGCGATACCGTAACCCAGTACATCAACAAAGTGGCCGCTTCGCTGTTGCAAAACGATCCCGCCTTACAGCAGCAGTTGACGTTCTTTACCCTGAAATCCAACCTGGTCAATGCCATTAGCACCCACCAAGGATACATTTTTGTGACCACGGGATTGCTATCGCACCTGCACAATGAATCTGAATTGGCGTTTGTCCTGGCCCATGAAATCGCCCACTTTACCCAAAAACATAGCTTGTCGTCGGCGAAATTGAAAAATCGACTCTTCGATGAAGACAATGATGGGGATTTTGAAGATCGCGTGAAAGCCGTTTATCAGTATTCCAGAGAAAACGAAATGGAAGCCGATGAACTGGGCATGAAACTGTATTTGTCTGCCGGTTATGGGTTTGATTTTGGCCTCGACGCCCTGGCACTACTGGAGCACGCCGATGAACACTTCGTCAACATCCAAGCCCAACCCGCTTGGTATGAATCGGGCTATTGGAAAGTAAAAATGGGGGAGTCCGCTGCTTCAAACAGTCTCACAGTACCCGGCAAAATAGATGCCCGTTCCGCCTTTGCTTGGCCCAAATCGTTTCCAGAATTGCCTGCCACCGAAGCCAGTGCCGCGGCCTTTAAAACCCACCCAGATGTGGTGGATCGCCTGCGAAAAGTGGAAGAAGTCTTTGCCGCAGAGTTTGATAAACCCGCACCCCAAAACCCGTTTAAATCTACCTCCGCCGATTATTTTTACCACGTGCAACAACGCGCTTGGGTCGAAGATGTGATATCGCACCTCCGACAAGCAAATTTTGTGGATGCGATGTATTTGGCCCATGGATTAGATTCAATGATGCCCAATCAGTCGTTTTCGGCCGATGCAAAAGCCATGGCTTGGTATGGGTTGCTTCACCACAAATCAAACGGAGAAAACCTCAATGCCTTTGGCCTATTCGATGATTTGCGCGCATTGAATGCCCCACAAACCAAAAATCTCAACGTGCTGTTGAACGGCCTTACAAAAGAACAAATGTCGGTGCTGGCCGTGCGAAGCATCGCCCTGGATATTCAAAAGAAAGGGACATCCCCATTTCGCAGGAGTTTGCTCGATTCTTGTATCAAGTTGATGCTCTCAAACCCCACTTTTGAGATGTATAACTACTCCATCAAGCAAGAGGATGCGGCGTTGAATGGACCTTCCTACTGGTTCAAAGCCTTGGCCGATTTAAACTTGGCGGAAAACAGTGGTTATTTATACTACAAGCGCTTAAGGTCCAAAGATTCCCTCGTGCTCCAAGTGGAGGCGTCAAAGGATAAGCAAAAGCAAAATGCCATTAAAAAACTGTCGGTAGAGAACCGCAGTCACCGCAATACACTGTCGCTCGGCATCGATAGCCTTTGGATGTTCTCGCCACACTACGATCAGCTAGAAAAGGCGGGCAATGGGAAGGTGACGCGCAATTATATCCGCGACGAATCCATCGCCAAGACCTTTGAAAATGATTATTATGCCGCTGCAGATGCTGCTCAGGTCGACCTTCGGATTTTGAAAAACATGGGCAGCGATAGTTTGTCAACCCATGATGTCAATCGCTACGCTGTGATGCAGGATTGGATGGAGGAGCGGTTGAATAATGGACTTACCCCCATGTTGATGTTTCAATCCGGAATTATGAAACAGTCGCTGGTGAATGAGGAAATCGGACATTTGGCGTGGGCTGGTGCGGTGAATACCATCGAATCGAGAAAATTCAATGCCTTGTACATGGCGATTGCCATCGTCTACACACCTGCTTTGCCGTATTATATTTATTGGCAGTCGACCAAGTCCAAAAAATTCCAATTCATGGTGCTTGTGTTTAATCCCAAAGATGGGGAAATGGATGGCGTGTTTTTGCAGCAATATTCGGCCGATTGGTCTCGAGATTTTTTGAGAAGTCACCTGTACGATATCATGCTTCAAATCAAATCGCCCGGAAAAGGGACACAGAGAAAGGGGGCGAAGTCATGAAAAACAGTAGCAAAGTAATAGCCGTTTTTGTGCTGTCTCTGTTGGGTATGGGGACGTCGGTTTCGCTTCGTGCGCAATCGGTGAACAACCCGGGTTATTTGGGACATACGCGAACCATCGGACTGGGAACACAGCTTTCTTGTGGTTTGTATGGCGGACTGAAAACGCAGGGATTGCTCACTCTGTCGGCAGAGCAAACGGTGGATCGTCAGCATGCGGTGATGGTTAGGGCTACAGCAGGTATGCTCAATGTGCCTTTTGATCGGGTGAGTTTATCGGTAGACGGTCCGGGTGCAGGATCAGCTGCAAGTTTTTACGGCACCTTGGATTGTGGCAATCCACCGCCAATATATACACGAAGTTTGGGCGTTCAAATCAAGCGGTATATGCTCAACCGGGGGGCAATCGCGCCGTATGGTATGTACATCACCGCGGGTGGAGAATGGCGTACCGTATCGGTTAGCGACTCTTTTAACCAACTGGTGTTTGTTGAGGACAATTCTTACGATCCCAATGTCGCCTATCGATTCAAATTGCCCAATGTGATGCCAAGGAATACCAAAGGATTTAACGTGCTTGTGGGAATTGGAAACAAACGCTTTTTCAATGAGCAGTTTTTTCTTGATTATCAATTTGGGATGACCTGGTTGTTTTGGTCAAACGTGGATGCCTACAACAATTACGATGATGTGCAAGCGGTGGGAGCGGCCTACAACGTACAAAATTCAATTG
>JAHEMG010000105.1 GCA_024643755.1 Flavobacteriales bacterium
CCAAAGGGGCGTTGCCGCCCCTTTGTAACCATATGAAATCGACCAATTTTGCCTTACGGCTTGTTCGCTTGTTCGCTGGCCAGTTGATCCAACTTGGCCTTGGCTTCCTTCTTCAATTCAGCCACATCAAAATTCTCAATCACCCCATTCCATGTTGCTTTTGCATTGAACATATCGCCTTCTTTCTTGAATGCATCGCCCAGCAAAATCAACGCCCTACCTACCCACAAATCATATCCATTGAACTCATCCAAAACCGCATAGCAAGATGTCTTACATTGTTCCAAACTATCAATTCCGTATAAGTATTGGGCCTCCACATATTTCGCCTCGGCAGCAAATCGGTTGTTGTCTTTGCTGTAGATCGCTTTCAGATCCACCAGTACATTTTCTGTCTTGCCCGCCTTAATATCCGCTTTAACCAACGTCAATTTGGCCTCGGTCCTCATTTCCGCAGGCGTTCCATTATCGGCCAAGACCTTCGCTGAAATCGCTTCCAAGCCGGCGGTATTGCCCGACTTTGCATAGCAATACATCATGGTCTGCCAGCAATTCTGCTTGGTCTCGCGACTCTGTGTGATGGGTTCCAATACCTCAACAAATGCCAACACTTGATCACAAGTTGGATTCTCACCGCTCAACTTCAATACCGCCAACGCAGCATCCTCTTTCAGCTCTCCAGAGTTGGCCAAAGCCACCACAGAATAATGCTCAATGGCCGCTGCCTTATTTTTCAACTCTTCAAATGTTTGGGCCAAGTAGTAGTGGGCCGACAAATAGAATCCGCCTTTTGAAAACTCCTGCAAATAGGCCTCAAACCCTTTCTGTGCGATAGGGAAATCGCCTTTCTCATAGGCATTGTAACCCACCTCATACATCAAACTGTCCTGATCTTCATTGGAGATGCCACCACGATCCTTCTTCCACCTTACATACTGTTTGGCATCGCCCTGTTCCGCGTAAATCTTCTTCACCATATCATTGGCCACCTTGGCCTCGGGTGTACCAGGATAATTATCGTACAGCTTGGTGTAAATATCCACCGCATTGGTCATTTTCTTAGAGTTATAGTAAATCCTACCCAACGTTGAGTAAGCCCGGTTTGCCCTCGGGTTGCTTGGATATTTCTGCAATATCTCAGTATAGTAGCGCTCGGCATCGGCTGTTCTGCCCATTACATTATATTCTTCCGCCGCCTCAAAATAAGCATCTACCACAAAACGAGAATTGGGAAACTCCTGAATCAAACGCTTCATTGCACTCACCTTCTCCTCCGATTTATCGATCAAACCGTAAATCAATCCACTTTGATACAAGGCATAATCAGCATCGGCCCCTTTTTTCCCACTTACGTAGGCATAGGCCTTCACCGCATCATTCAATTGCTTTGTCATGAAGTAACAATCGCCCAATCGCAAATAGGCATCATGAACCATGCGCTCCTCATACCTACCCTGCGCCGCTTTGGTGGTAAAATTGCTAAACTGCTCACTGGCTTCTCCGTACTTCTTTTGTTGAAACTTCACATATCCCAATCCATAATAAGCATAGGGCTGAACTTCGGTACTTGCCGCTGCAGGTCGATCCAAAAACGCCTGATACGCAATCACCGCCGCCGATTCGTTGCCCTGCAACATCAACGCCTCCGCTTTCCAGAACATGGCCTGAGCCGCATAATCTGCATTCGCTCTGCGGGCAGCACATTTCTCAAACAATTCCAATGCCCCAGAAAAATTGCGACTCTTATACAATTCCATGCCCCTGGCCAAGGTCACTTTTTGATATACCTCCTCGGTTTGCGCATCCAACTCACCCAATCCATCCAACAACGATACCGCCTCGCGATAACTGTCTGTATTGATCAACAAACGCGCCTTCAACTTGGTGGCTTCCTTCGCATTGGCCTTCTGAGGGAACAATTTCACATACTTATCCAACAAACCAATGCTTTGGTTATCGTTCAACAAAATTGCCAATTTGGCTTGATTAAACAACGCCATTTCCGCGATATCTGGATTGTACCCTGTACGAAACGCTTCTGCATAGGCATTCATCGCCTCGCGGTTGTGTTTTTGCTTCATCAAGGCATTGCCCAATTGAAAACTCGCGATTTGCGACAAACTATCACCCATTGCAGCCACACTGCTCAACCACATCACACTACCCTCGTAATCACCCGTGCGGTAGAATGAATACCCAATTTCGTACTTCTCCTCCACCTTCAGTGTGTCGGGCGATAATTCAGCCAAACGATACGCTTCCGCAGCTTTATCAAATGCATTCTTTCTGAAGTAACACTTCCCTTTCAACCACTGAACCTGATTTTGTGGCACCTTTTTACCCACCTTTTCCAACTCCGCCAAAGCGTAATCGTAATTGTCCATTTGGTAGTGAACCTGGGCCAAATAATATCGCACATTATCGTACCCCTTATCCCGAATTCGCTCAAAAGCCGTAATCGCTTGTGGATAATCTCCCATCATCAAACAGGCATACCCATAATAATAACTGCCCAAATCGCGGTACTCACCGGGAGCATCGGCAACCGCCTTCAACACCTCTACCGCCTCTTTGAATTTCTTGCCATTTACCAAGCAATATCCCTTGCGATAATTGAACTGAGAACGCAATTCCTTGTCGATGGCTTTGTCATCCACCTGCTTATAATACCGCAGCGCACTGCTATACTTCGACTTCAGATAATAGAAATCTCCTAAGGCCAAATTGGCTTCGGTGGTTTTTAACGAACCGGGGTTCTGATCTAGGAATTGCTGCAACGAAGGCACACCATCTGTATGTCCGGCCTTCAACTTCGACATAGAATAATAGTATTCGGCTTCTGCCCGCTGATTGCCTTCGTTGGCCAAATTCAAGTAACTTCTGAACTGAGCAACGGCTGCATTGAATCGACCTTCACGATACAATTCCACCCCGCGATCAAAATGGGCAGCTGGAAACTGATTCAGCTTGCCTTCTTGAGCGAACAAGGGCGATAAACCAGTCAACATCACGACAAAAAATGCCAATCTCATAATTCAAAGATAAACGGCAAACAAGGGGCGATATTTTGACCTTATTCACCCAAAATCGCACTGCCCGTTTGATTGTACAGTAACAAAAAAGGGAACCCGATGGGTTCCCTTTTTTTATCGATAAAAAAATCAATTAGGATTTCAACACTTGCTCAACCAAGGCAGCTGCCTCAGACAAAGTGATGGCACTGTAAACCTTCAAACCGCTCTCATCAATGATGCGCTTGGCTTCAACGGCGTTGGTACCTTGCAAACGAACGATGATCGGGATTTGCACATCACCAATTTTGCGGTAAGCTTCTACCACACCATTGGCCACGCGATCACAACGTACGATACCACCAAAAATATTAATCAAGATGGCTTTTACGTTGGGGTCCGACATAATAATACGGAAACCATTCTCTACAGTTTCAGCATTGGCAGTACCTCCTACATCCAAGAAGTTTGCTGGCTCACCACCGCTCAATTTGATAATATCCATGGTAGCCATCGCCAAACCAGCACCGTTCACCATACAACCCACATTACCGTCGAGCTTTACATAGTTCAAGTTAAACTTACCGGCTTCTACTTCGGTTGGGTCTTCTTCTGCCAAGTCACGCAACTCCAAAAAGGCTTTGTGGCGATACAAGGCGTTGTCGTCTAGGTTCACTTTGGCATCAACAGCGATGATGCGATCGTCAGACGTCTTCAGCACAGGGTTGATTTCAAACATGGCGCTATCGGTTTCATCGTAGGCGCGATACAAGGCAGAAACAAAAGTTACCATTTCCTTGAACGCTTTGCCTTCCAATCCCAAGTTAAACGCAATTTTG
>JAHEMG010000115.1 GCA_024643755.1 Flavobacteriales bacterium
CCTTGGCCTCTGCATGATTCCGTTACGATGAGATCTTCCAGGTAAAGGACAGGGCCCTTCCAGGTAGAGTATCTAACATAGCAAATGGCCATCCCAACGATATAATTGTGTTGAACCGCTACCCAGGAAATGAAAACGGGATTTTCAGAGAACCCAGCATCTAACAACGTTTGTTCATTGGCAACCACTTCGTTGGGTGCTTTTTCGAACAACGCCAATTCATGAATGAGTTGCATCATAGCAACAACATCTTGGGGTTCTGATTTGCGAATGAGGAATGACACTGATTAGCGGATAGCCAATTTCAATGTTTTGGTAGAATCACCACTTTTGATTTGGAGAAAGTAAACACCTTTGTCTAACATGGCGTCTCCCAAATCGATTCTCACCTGTCCGGTAGAATAATCCGACTTACGGATGGGGTAAGAATAAACAACTTTACCCAATACATCGTTTACCACGATCACAGCATCGGGGTATTGGGCTTCAGTAAATTGTAAGTTAACGTAGAAATAAGAACCAGTAACTGGGTTGGGGTTCAAGGTGAATGTTGGACCTTGTCCTGCAACCTCTGCCGGTGGAACATCTGGACGTGCAACTGCCTCCACACTGCTAAAAGCAAGTGCGAAAAACAAGAATACTAACGTCAAACAGCGGTTCATGAGAACAAAGTTAAAAAAAAAGGTGTTTGTTTCCAAACACCTTTTTAAATTTCTTTTTTAAGAACTGATTAGTGAGCAGCTTCAGTTGAAGTAGCAGCAGCAGAATCAGTAGCAGTTGAATCAGCAGCAGTTGAATCAGTAGCAGTTGAATCTACAACAGCAGTAGAATCAGTAGCAGTTGAATCGGTAGCAGCAGTGTCAGCTGAGTTAGAGCAAGCAGCGAATGCGAACATAGCGCAAGCAGCAACGGCGAAAGTGATTTTTTTCATTTTGTTTGTTTCCTATTAAGTGTGATGCAAAAATAGAAGCGAATTCACAAACTGCAAAGAAAATTTCAAAAAAAATGTAAAAAAACCTAAAAAAATACTAAAGCATTGAAATTCAATCATTTAATATTTAAAAAACCTAACATTTATCCCAAAATGTGAGATTTTTTACCCCAAAATGACCAAAATTACCCTTTCCTTAACCTTAAATTCATCCCCAAAAGCCGATAGACAATCCCCACAAAATACGCCGTGATGTTAAGCACGATGTTAGGGCCATGTTAGAAAATCAACCCAAAACCACGCATACTTGTTGGTATGTAGTGCCAAATTCAAACAAATTTTGGGCTCCAGAAGTTACCTTTGTCGCGCCCAATCGTAATTTCCCCCTTCAAAAAATCGCCTGTCAGCATGAATAATGTAGAAAATCGCTTCATCACCCTCATCGCCATCATCTATTGTGTTGGTATCGCGGGCTTCATCATCCCATCGCTGAACCCCACCTTTATATGGCTCACCCCCTATAACATTATTGCCGCATTCATCTTTGCATGGATCTTTCATAAAAAATGGGAAGCCAAACATGTAGCCATCATTATCACCGTAGGCGTTTTGGGATTCTTTTTGGAATACGCCGGCGTTACTACAGGCAACATATTCGGCAGTTATCACTATGGCAAAACCCTTGGGCGCGGTTGGCAAGGTGTCCCCTACCTCATCGGCCTAAACTGGGCAGCCCTCATTTTCTTTACCTCTAGTCTACTCGCCGGTCGATTCAGCAATCCCTATGGTGCTTCCTTTCTGGGCGCATGCCTTATGACATTGTACGATTTCTTCCTTGAACCTGTAGCGATGCGGTACGACTTCTGGCATTGGCATCGCGGCATTGTACCCAACCAAAACTACATCGCTTGGTTCATCGCTGCATTCCTCTTTCACCTATTGCTGCACATCAACACAAAACCCCAGCGGAATAAGATGGCCGGGGCCATGTACCTCATTCAGCTGGGGTTCTTTTTGATATTATACGTGTATATACGCGTTTTCTAAACGTACATCGCTTCTATCTCATCGGCGTATTTCTCCATCACAACCTTGCGTTTAATCTTCAAGGTAATGGTCATATCTCCCGCTTCCACACTAAATGGCTCACGCTTCACAACGAAATCTTTGATTCGTTCAAACTTGGCCAATTTCTCGCTCAACTTCTTCACATCCTCTTGCATCCATTTTTTGATTTCTTCATCCTGAATGAACGGATCACTTACTTCGAAATAATCTTTCCTGCCACCAAATGCCGTCTTCAACTCATCCATGTTGGGGTGAATAATTGCCGTTAAATACTCTCGCTTGTCGCCAATGATGAACACCTGCTCCAATTTGGGACTGCGCAACAGCACATTCTCAATCTGGGTTGGATAAATATTCTTACCCAAAGACGTCTTCAACATATTTTTCAAACGGTCTGTGATTTTCAAATAGCCGCGATCAAATTTTCCGATATCGCCCGTATGGAACCAACCTTCTGCGTCAAACACCTCAGCCGTTGCCTCAGGTCTGTTCCAGTATCCTTGCATTACGTTCGGACCTTTCACCAAAATTTCACCCTCTTCACTGGCATACTCCGGATCAAATGAATCATAGGTCTGCAAAGCCAAAATCTTTTTCGTTTCGATGTCTTGAATGGCCACCTGCTGTCGGGGTGCTACCCTACCCACCGTACCATACACTTGACGCTCAAATTCGTTTACGGTAACTAGCGGACTGGTTTCACTCAACCCATAACCTTCTTGAACACGCATCCCCAAGTTTGCAAAAAACTCACCCACGTGCACTGGCAATGCTCCGGCGCCGCTCACAAACATCTTCAAGCGACCGCCCATCTTGGCTTTGATCTTGGAATACACCAATTTCTCCGCGATGCCAACTTGCATAGCCAACAACGGACCTACCATCTTACCTTGATCCCTCCGAACCCGGGCTTCACCACCTACACGCAGCGCCCACAAGAAAATCTTCGCACTGGCACCACCCTTTTCGGTAGCACTTTTATACACCTTATCGTGAACGCGCTCCAACAAACGAGGCACCGCAGCCATCAATGTGGGTCGCATCTCTTGGATATTCTGAGCCACCTTATCGATATTCTCCGCAAACGCTACCTGCGCACCAATATATGTGCTCAAATACATGGTAGCCAATCGTTCAAAAACGTGACTTAAAGGCAAGAAACTTAGGTATAAATCTTCAGAGGTGATGGCGGGACACAAATCTTTGGCATCGTAGCAGTTGCTCATGAAGTTATAATGCGTCAGCATTACCCCCTTCGGCATACCCGTTGTGCCACTGGTGTAAATGAAGGTAGACAAGTCACCCTTTTCAACCGCAGCGAATCTTGCCTCAATGGCCGCTGCATGCTTCCCACGGAGGGTCTGTCCTTCCACCCTTACCGAAGAAAAATCGGTATACAAATCACCACTTTCCAAATCCGATGGCATACATACCACCTTCAATACCGTATTGCATTCAGCTTGTACTTTCTTGAACTTTTTCAGCAAAAAAGCATTGCCAACAAACAAGATTTTGGCGCCGCTGTCATTCAAAATATAGGCAGTTTCCTCGTGCGTTAACGTAGGATAGATGGATACGTTCACAAGTCCCAACTTCTGTAGCGTTTGATCGATGAAATAATATTCTGGACAGTTATCGAGCACCATCGCCACGCGATCGCCTTTCTCCAACCCCATTTCCATCAGCCATGAGCCAATCTGAGCCACAGCATCTAACACATCTTGGTAGGTGTATTTTTCCCAAACACCTTTTTCTT
>JAHEMG010000117.1 GCA_024643755.1 Flavobacteriales bacterium
ACTGGCGGACATGGGCATACCTTTCCGGGGGCGGTTTGGCCTTTCGGCATGGTGCAACTTTCGCCAGATACCCGCATCGATGACAGTTGGGATGGCTGTGGCGGGTATTACTACGAAGACAGCTTTATCTACGGATTTTCGCACACCCACCTCAGCGGAACGGGCGTGAGCGATTATGGAGATATTTTAACGATGCCCGTGGGCGGACCTTCATCGCGATTACCCAGTTTTAACCCCTATGCCTATCGGTCGCGATACAGCCATAACGCAGAAGTGGCAGAAGCTGGATATTACTCGGTTTATCTGCCGGTTTATGAAGTAAAAGTTGAACTCACCGCCACCGAGCGAATGGGCGTGCACCGCTATACTTACTACAGTTCCATGAACCAAAATAAGTACACCGCGAAGGTGCTTATCGACCTCAATCACCGCGACAAATTGTTGTCGCACAGCATTGAACAATTGGATGAGCGAAGGATCGGCGGTTGGCGTCAAAGCAAAGCATGGGCCAACAATCAGTGGGTGTACTTTGTGATGGAGTTTGATCACGAAATTGCCCGAATTATCACAAGTCAAGACGGAAAGCAAGCCATCATAGAATTCGATTTTCAACGCAGCAACGGCGAAAAATCCAATCCTGTGAAATTGGAAACGTTGGTGGGTATTTCTTTCACCGATGCCAAAGGCGCACGGGGGAATTTGATTTACGAGAAGGACATGGTAGCGATTCGGGGTACATTGAAAGGAGTCGTGGATTTTGATGAATGTCGAAGGCAAGCCAAAGATGCTTGGAACTTAGAGTTGTCGAGAATCAAAGTGACCAGTGATTTTGAAGCACAAGCTTTTCGGGTGGGTGCGGAATCGGCCAAGCGCGATACCGAGAAACGCAAATTTTACACAGCGCTGTACCATTGTATGATCCATCCGAGTTTGGCCAGTGATGCAGATGGACGTTATAGGGGGCGCGACCAACAGATCCATCGCGCGGGTTTGATCAAAGAGAATGCGCCACCCTATCACAAAGTGTATTCGGTTTTTTCATTGTGGGATACTTACCGGGCCTTACACCCCCTGTTGAGCATTGTGGACCCTGACAGAACCGTGGATTTTGTACGCACCTTTTTGTTGCAATACAAGCAAGGGGGGAAATTGCCGGTTTGGGAGTTGGGCAGTTGCGAAACGGAATGCATGATTGGTTATCACGGGGTTAGCGTGATTGCCGATGTGATATTGAAGGAAATTGGTGTGACCAAAGATGCGTTGGGCCAGCCAAAATATCCTTTTGACTATAAATTGGCCTTGGAGGCGATGGTGCACAGTGCGCGATTGAAGGATTCCGCATTTTTGGATGGCTATGGTCAAAAGTTGGGCTACATGGGCATTGAAAATACTGCCGAAAGTGTATCGAAATTGTTGGAGTACGCCTACGATGACTGGTGCATTGCAAGGGTAGCCTATGCGCTTCCCACTACACCCCAGTCGGTGGTTGAGGAATTTTATGCCCGCAGCGAACGTTGGAAGAATCTGTTCGATGCGAAAACGGGTTTCATGCGTCCGCGTGTGAATGGAGGATGGATATCGCCTTTCGATCCGAAAGAGGTGAACAATCACTACACCGAGGCCAATGCTTGGCAATATTCAATGTATGTGCCCCATGATATTTTGGGTTTGATGGATAAATTGGGTGGTGTTAATGCCACCGAGAAGCATTTGGATTCGTTGTTTGGAACCAATTCGCAGACTACAGGCAGAGACCAAGCCGATATTTCGGGATTGATTGGACAGTATGCGCATGGAAACGAGCCCAGTCATCACATGGCCTACTTATACAATTATTGCGGCAAGCCAGAAAAGGCGCAGGGAATCGTTGATTTTGTGTGCAAACAGTTTTACAAAGACAGTCCAGACGGATTGATTGGTAATGAGGATTGCGGACAGATGAGCGCTTGGTATGTGATGAGTGCGATGGGATTGTATCCCGTTTGTCCGGGCAGCAATGTCTATGTCACAGGCATACCCCAATTTTATGAAGTTGAGATTGCGCGTCAGGGTATGTCGGGCTTCTTGATTACGCGGGGAGAGATCAACAAAAAAGAGCGGGGTGCGGGACCGAGAATGTTTGATGACGGTGTTGGGCGTAAGGATTTTGGGAAGGAGTCGGTGGTTGATGGCGCTGTAGGCGAAAAAATTCTTGGCGATGGCCTTTTGCCAAAACCCGCGGTGTTAAAGAAACCATGGGCAGCGCATCAGATGGAGCGGGCGAAGGACACAGATTTACCCCCACTGCCAACGCTGAAGGAACTGAAGGGTACCGTTCCCGCGCGGGTAGCGGCTATGGAAGCCTTGCTTGACCAACGAGAATTGGAATTGCGCAACATGCGAAAAGTATTTGCCGCCGCAGAGCTTACCATCACCCATCAGCAATTGATGCAATCGGATGGATTGGTGTTTAGTGAGGTGGATTCTTCGGAACGTGAAAAACTGATTTTGAAAACGGCCAAGCAGTCGGTATCTACCGCTTTTGTCGCCGTTCCAGTGATCGAAGGGGCACGAACCTTTCGCGATAGTTTGGTGATTAGGGTATCTGTTCACAAAGACATTCGCGGCATCTTGGAAATTCGTGTATCGAACAAAGAGCGCGTGAAATTGGATAAAAAGGGGAAGCCCCTGAAGTCGGACAAGGGTGCGGTTGCAATTCAATCGGCCTTGGCGGTGAAGCCGGGCACGATGGAGACCATCACGGTGGATGCGCGAGATTTGCAGGTGAACGAAGATGGCTCAAAACACTATCAATTTGTGGTGTCTTACGATGCTTATGTGGGTGCTCGATTGACAAAAACAGCGGTTTATGGCGGTTTGCCGGGGTCGAATCCTGCCGGCGGGAAGTCTGACGGGTTGGGGTCATTAACGCTCGGACAGAGTGATTGGGCCACGGGTGAATTTAACAAGAAGGAAAACAATTACAAGGTTCAATTGGGTGAGGGGGTTACACCTCATGTACAGTATAGCGCCGGCGGAGCCGGCGCCTTGGTTGATGAAATTCAAGGTTCAAAAGAATGGCGAGCAGGGGGATGGATGGGTTTTTACGACCAAGATTTTCAGGCAACCATTGATTTGGGCTCTACGAAATCTGTGAGTGAAGTCAGTGTTCGGTTTTTACAAGATTCCCGGGCTTGGATTTTGATGCCCCGATTCATGGAAATTTGGTCGTCTATGGATGGTGTTCATTTTACCCAATGGCCGCAGGAGGTTGCCTTCAAAGACGATTGGCAGAACAACGAAACAATGATTGTGGAGGAAATGATTCAGCACACCGATGGAAAGGCAGCGGTGAAGCCTGTTAAGGCGCGCTATGTGAAGCTGGTGGCCTATAAGTATGGGAAGTTGCCGGAAGGACATTTGGGCTACCCTTACAACGGCAGTGGTTATATTTTCATGGATGAAATTCGGGTGCGATGAAAGGGGTTGAGGTTTGCGTATTTTCGGTGGATGACGCCTTCGCGGCTGAGGCGGCGGGCTGCGCCCGCCTTGAACTTTGCCAAGACTATGACCTCGGTGGTGTTACACCTGCACTTCCCGATCTACAGCGCATGAGTCCCTCCAACATTGTAGATGACGTTCGTCGCGGACTCCGTGTATCAGCGGTGGTCATGGTTAGGCCCCGCGGCGGTGATTTTTTGTATAGCAAACGGGAGAAAAAGTGGATGCTCAATACCATCAAAAGTGTGGCGAAATTGGGTTT
>JAHEMG010000121.1 GCA_024643755.1 Flavobacteriales bacterium
TTTGCGGTAATGACCTTTGCCAGCGTATACCCGCATTATGTCAATAAAGTGGTAAGAAAAGGTCGGACCGAATCGGAGCTACTCACCGTCATCACCTGGTTGACGGGCTACAATGAGATGGTCATCAAGCAAATCATCGAAGAGAAACTTACGTTCAAGGACATGTTTGCAAATGCGCAATTGCACCCAAATGCAAATAAAATTACGGGCATGATTTGCGGGTATCGCATCGAGGAAATACAAACGACGTTGACGCGGGAAGTGCGTTACCTCGACAAACTCGTGGATGAATTGGCCAAGGGACGTGCAATGGAGAAAATATTGCGCTAATTAAAGTCAATCAAATACACACACTACTGCTTTAAGTAAATATTGGCGTTCACCCGTTTGTGCAACCCATCGTGATAATCGAATACGATAAAATAAACGCCTTCAGGTAGCAGTCTTCCGTTGCATCCGCTGGTATTGCATTTGCCATTCCATGAAACAGGATTGCGAGCATTGGAAAAAAACACCACCTGCCCCCATCGATTAAAAATGGTCCACTCCGCATCAGGAAACGCCCACAAACCTGTCAAATCTAAGGAATCATTGATACCATCGCCATTTGGAGAAATCCCTTCAGGAATAAAAATGTCCTTCATGGGACGAACCCAAACGTTTTTACAAACTGTATCCTGACAACCAAAGGCATCCTCTACAACCAAACAAACCTTGTAAACCATTCCCTGATAAGATTTTACAAACGTATGAAACGGAGTAACGGTATTTGACTTGGAGAGATCGCCAAAATCCCATTGAAACAATTTCGCTCCGGTGGAGTTTTCCCAAAAACGATATTCCGGAAAATCCGAAGAATCAATGGTAAAGTCCGCATTGACCCAATGTCCATTCACCTCCAATAAAAACACAGAATCACACCCTTGCCACGTATACAAAGAATCGCGCAATTTGAAAGGGATGGCATAGTTCTTACCTCTGTATGACAGTGAATCTACGTTGCAAAAATCCAACTGGCTCAAAGTGGTTACTGGCATATTCACCGTCAAATTCGTCACGATAACAGAATCACAATTTTTACTACTTCGCAATGTATCGGTATATATGCCCGTTTTTGTATATCCCTTTTTCCCAACCCAAACCGTATCGCCAAGGCATCGTGTTTGGACTTGGGATACGCTATCAAAATAAACTTTAAGACGCAGGGTTTGGATCGAATCACAGCCCAAATGATTGACAAATGTATCTCTAAAAAGGCCAGCTTGCCTGTAAACCTCCCCCCACAAAACAGCGCTATCTCCTAAGCAAATGGACATTAAAGTGTCTACAACGCTGCGTTTCAGCACCGTTAATTTGTATGTTGCAATTGAATCACATCCAAAATAAGTCTTCAACGAATCGATGTATTTCCCGGTTTGAAAAGCCGCTTTGCCATTGTGAAACAGGGTGTCACCCTCACAAATTTTCACATCCATTGTACTATCAAAGGAACTTCGAACTTCAAAATTTTTTGTTTTGAAGGTGCCTGTACAAAATGGAGAAACAAAAACATACAGTTTATACGTTGTATTCGGAGCTAGGCTCACCAAAGAATCGCTAAATTTATACTTCCCCGTCACTGACCGAACCAACTCATTTTTCAAAGGTTTACGCCATTCAAAAGTGTAGGTAAGACTGCTATCGGGATTTATAATTTTCGCCCATAATGGATCGCCGCAACTTCTGTAGTTACTTGTCTCCAGACGTATTTTATTTCCACAGGGCGTTCCACAATTTAAGGCCGCAGCAAAACTATCGCCAGATACATAGATCATATGAGCGTCGTAGTTATAAACCACATCATAAACCCTAGAATTTCGCGTAGAATCCGAAATTACTTGAATCACATTGATATGATTAAACTTTGCACCATCAAATCGATACACATAAACCCTACCGCTGTCTGCTCCTAAATACAGGTTATTACACGAATCCACTGCGATACCGCTATTGCGAACAACCGGCAAATGTGAAATGGAATCTACAGCCAAACGACTACCGTCTTTTTTATCAAACGCAGCAAAATGTTTCCCATCAAATACGTAAACAAAATGATCATATACGGCCAGCGCATTGAATCGATTGTTGGCATACCAATCACTATAGGGCGTTTTAACTCCCCTATTTGAAACCACTACAGAATTTGAATATTCCCAAAACGACGTAAATCCCCACTTTTTTTCCCAAAAGGTTTTCGTAAAATCCTGGTCAATTCTAACCAATTTATTGGAATAATCATTTTTGCCGTTAGTAGGACCAAAACCTTGAGTTAGGAGAGCAAAACTATTCCCAAAATCATCGACAGTAGAATTCACATAATCCCTTCCATCGGAGAGAATTTCATGGCCAAAACCCACCGTTGAGTCTTTGGTCACGCACACCTCCCTTGCAACCGGCCATGAATCAACAACATTGTAAACTGCTGTATTTTTCTTGTGTCCCCCACAATAAAATGCTACACTTTTCAATTTCGTAACAAAATTGATATCGAAATACTCCTTACTGGGCTCTGGTTCAATGGGCTTAGACCAATAATGATCATTTTCCCCATCAGCGGAAATTCGCCAAAAGGCCGGAGGACCCGAACCCGCCATACAATAGATTTTTCCATTACAGCGATCAACACGAATGGTGCCATATGCTCCAGAATTAAAACGCATGTACACACCCGGCGGCGTACCAATGACCGTCCATAAGAGTGTTCCATCAGGGGCGTATTTGCAAACTTTGTGACGGAATCCCAAAGCCCCGCCGTAGAAATACACATTCCCAAACGCATCGTAATCAGAATTCACGATATGTTCATTGATTAACTGGGGAAAATAAAAGGCATTTGCTTGAATGGATACAAAAGGGTCTATTTCAAAACCGTTTCCCAATAAATCCAACTTTTCACTTTGGGTAATGGAATCATGAAAGTCAAAACCTACAATACTGTTATTTAAAAGATACTTCGCTCCAAAAAACTGACCTTGCAACCCAATCAATTGAAGTCCAGTTTCAGAAACCGAAATATTAGAGGATTTTATTTGAAGCTTTTGTTGTGTTAAAGCATCTACTTGAACATCTGCCCCTTTATATTTCCAATGGATTTCGCGGGGGTTTCCTCCTGGATGAATGACAAAACTGTACTTCAGGCCCTTCCCCTTATTTCCCAAACTGAAAACCAAGTCAATCTTATTATAGTAATTTTTAAATATTATCCTCTTGTATCCGTATGATCGCTCATTGCGATCTGAATAAGAAAAATAGTGATCGGACTTCATTTCCGTTTGCACGTCAAATTCAGGGTTGTATCCTAAAAACTCTTGAAACAATACTGTTGTATCTATAACATAGTCTCTCTCATCATTTTCAATATCTTCACCTTGCAAACTCGAGACAATCTGTTTGTTTTTCGACTCTTTAATTTTGGGATTTTGGCTTACAAAGGCAATACCATTTGCACAGACCAAGTAATCCGCCAGCCCTTCTTCCAAAGTAAATTTCACTGATGAAACTGAAGGATATACGCCTTTCAATTGGCCTTTGTTTTCAATAAAATAGTGTGATTGAAAAATATCGTGCTTAACAAACGGCACTTGTGAAGTTGCGAAATTGACCACGCCAAATATCACAATTCTAAAAATCCATAAGCAACAACGACGACTCATTTTCCTTGGACAATTAATCT
>JAHEMG010000068.1 GCA_024643755.1 Flavobacteriales bacterium
TGATGGATGAATTGGACAAAATCGATTTGATACAAAGCATCATCGAAGCATTGCCCCCGCAATCGCTATTGAAATCGTACCAAGAAGACGCGCAAGTATTGAGAAGAAACCTCTCCAAACTGTGGGATTTGATGCAATCCGAAGGCATAGACGCCAATCAAATTGCTGAATGGATTGCCTATGTAAGCGAACCGGAGAATTTCAAAATCGCTTTCCCCAATAGCATTTACAAAGTGAATCGGGGGGAGTTCAAGGTGGGCGATATCAAACCCAACGATTACGATAAAAACACCAGAAATTGGGCCCGCGCTTTGGAAGCAGCCAATTTGTTTCAGACCTACAGAGACACCAAACAGCAAAAAGGGTTCTATGAATTTGCCGATATGCTAGAATGGGTGGCCAATGCTTTCGATTCTGATGAGGAATTGCTGCTCGATAATCAGGAACAATTTCAATACATTTTGGTAGACGAGTACCAGGATACCAGCGGTTTGCAAAATCGCATCCTGCACAAATTGATTTCCTACTGGGGCGATGAACCCAACTGCTTTGTTGTGGGAGACGACGACCAGAGCGTTTATGCGTTTCAAGGTGCAAAAGTCAGCAACATGCTAGATTTCGCTGATCGATACAAAAATGCGCTCAACACCATTGTGCTAACACAAAACTATCGAAGCACGCAATCGATCTTGGACACGGCAAAATCGCTGATCGAAGCCAACCAACTTCGCCTGATCAACCAAATGGAAGGACTGAGTAAGGAACTCATCGCCAGTGGCGACAACCAACATCACCCGGCCATAGAACCCACCATTGATGCGTACAACAACGAATTCCATGAGGCCATCGGGGTAGGCCAAACCATCAAACAGCTCATCGAAAGCGGGGAAACGCCCCAAGAAATTGCGGTCCTCTACCCCATGAACAAACATGCGGCTACCCTGTCCGAAGCGTTTGATGTATTGAATGTCCCTTATGTGATTCACAGACCCACCGACATCCTCAACGAAACCGTTATCCAGCATCTGCTCACATGGCTCGAATATATTTCTTTGGAATTGGAGCTGGCCAACAGCGGCGAACACCTGATTTATAAATTGCTGATCAGTCCGTTGTACAACATTTCCAGTTTTGAGGTAAATCAGCTATCGGTAGACATATATCAACAGCGATCCAGCCACAACAAATCGGGCGAAGCTTATTCTTGGCGCAAGCACATTCACGAAAAACTCAACCAACCCGAGCAGGGCGACATGTTCAACACTTCTCCTTCGGTTGCATTGCGGGAATTGTGGACAAACATCGAAACTTGGATCAAAGAGGCATCGTGGCTCACGGTACCTGAATTGATTCAATCGCTCTACAGCAAAGGCGGTTATTTGGCATATGCCTTAAAATCATACGAACAAGAGTGGGTATTAGAGGTTTTGCAAACATTCATGCAGTTTGCGATCCGGATGAACGAAAAAAATCCATTCATGAAACCGCATGAATTTTTGGCCATTGTGAAAAAAATGACCAACAACAACGTAACCGTTCCATTGGAAAAGCGGATTGGCAATGCCGAAGGGGTGCAATTGATCACCGCGCACTCCAGCAAAGGCTTGGAATTTGATCACGTGTTCATCATTCGCGCCAACCAATCGGAATGGGAAGACAACGATACCGCCAAACTGCCATTTGGTATGAAGCAATTGTTGCAGGGCAAGGAAATCAAACTTTCTAACGACACTTCCGTGGAGGAAGACATTGAGGAACGCAGAAGGTTGTTTTATGTGGCCGCAACGAGGGCGAAAAAATCACTGCATTTCAGCTATAATTTAAAGAAAATCACGGCCACCAAAGTGAGTGATGCCAAACCCTCCAGCTTTCTATTCAACTTGGGATTGAACGTACCCGATACTGCCACACAAATTCCGGCCGAGCAATTGTTGTTCACGCAAAATGCGTTGCTAGGTCGAATGTCGAAACCCATACTCATCGTAGACAAACTAGATTGGGTTAAGAGCAGAACCGCGAACTTCAAATTCTCCCCTTCTACCCTTTACAGTATTTTGGAGTGTGGACTCAAATTTTATTTCACCCGAATTGTTCGCGTGCCTGATGCGCCCTCTCCTGCCGCGGCTTTTGGTACAGCCATGCACGCCGCGATGAAGTTTTGGGTGGATGCATGGACAAAAGACAAAAAATGGATGAGCGAATCGGAGGTTGTGACGCAATTTGAGAAAGAAATGTACCGCCAACGCCACGGGTTCAACGAAAAACAATTCAAACTCCGCATGCAACAGGGCAAAGATTTGATTCCCTTGTATTATCACGCGCGATCCACTGAATTTAGGGCTTACCAACTTGTACTCACAGAAAAAAGCATCAGTGCGGTGATTGAAAATGTGCCAATTACTGGATTTCTCGATAAAATCGTATTCGACGGAAACCGCGCCACTGTGATTGATTACAAAACCGGCAAGCCAGACAATTCAAAGAAAAAGTCGACAGCCCCCAGTGCCAGGACGACAGACAATGTACCCAATCCGTATTGGTTTCAGTTGGGGGTATATCAGTTGATGACCAACAACCAAGCTGGTAAGAGTTGGGATTGCAATATGGCGATCATTGATTGCGTGGAAAAAGACGAAAACGGCGAATTCCCCTTGATTAAATTGGCCTTCAATGAAGAATCCAATCAAATCATCAGAAAATGGATCGTCGAAGCCAACCGCAGATTGGAGAGCATGGAATTCATGAATGGTTGCGGAAAAGCGGATTGTTATTGGTGTGGATTTGCAAAATCCACAGAACAAGTTGTTTTGATTCCCAAAGACGGGGTTGATTTGGACGCTTAGACGTAGTTTAAACGGTAAGGTTTAATTTCCTCACTGCTTTTTCACAGCAAAGCTCTTCTGCCTTTTTTCGGCTGTGATTCTCTTCTGTAAACCAGGCTTCTTCATCGATGTACAGGGTTACAACGTGCAATTCGATCTTGCGATCTGGCGTAACATCGTGTTGAAAACGCAAAACCTTTTTTTGTTGTTGGGCCCACTTCATGACCAGTGCTTTGTGTGACACGGCGGTGGTCATCAACTTTTCGATATCCAGATACTGTCCCACCAAGCGATTCACCACAAAATCACGGGCTGTTTTGAAGCCTTTATCGAGATAAATGGCGCCAATCAATGCTTCCAGGGCGTTACCGCCAATGGTTTTCAGTGCGATGCGATTTTGATGCAGGTCGCGTTTGATATCCATGATTTCCACCAAACCCAATTTGCTGGCGAGGTAGGCCAATTGTTCCCGATTGACGATACGCGTGCGCATTTCGGTGAGGAAACCTTCGTTTTTCTTGGGAAATTGTTTGAACAGCAGCTCGGCAACGACGGCATCGAGAACGGCATCGCCCAGAAACTCCAATCGCTCATTGTTCAGTATCTGCTCGTTGTTGGCGTGATCAGACATCGAACTATGTCGCAAAGCCTCTTGGTAAATACGCAACTTGCCCGGTTTCACACCGGTAACGCGATACACTTGTTTGGCCAAAGTATTTGAGCCAGTGAGGCGGCTGAGAAATTGAGCCAAGGTAGCGGAAATTTTAACCTTCGAACTTTTTGAAAATCACAGAAGCGTTGTGACCACCAAAACCAAAGGTATTACTCAAGGCGGCGCGAACCACACGCTTTTGCGCTACATTGAAGGTAAAATTGAGGTTGGGATCAAACTCTGGATCATCGGTAAAGTGGTTGATGGTAGGCGGGATGATATCCTCACTCACGGCCATCACACATGCCAACGACTCAATAGCACCGGCACCACCCAATAAATGGCCCGTCATACTTTTTGTACTGCTGATGTTGAGGTTGTAGGCATGTTCACCAAATACGGAGAGAATGGCTTTGCTCTCTGCAATGTCACCCAAGGGTGTACTGGTACCATGTACGTTGATGTAATCAATGTCTGCTGCGGTCATACCGGCATCTTCCAAAGCCGCTTTCATCACGTTGCATGCACCCAATCCTTCGGGATGCGGGGCAGTTAAGTGGTAAGCATCTGCGGTCATTCCTCCACCGACGATTTCGGCATAGATTTTTGCACCACGGGCTTTGGCATGCTCATAATCTTCTAGGATCATGGCAGCAGCTCCTTCACCCATCACAAAACCATCGCGATCTTTATCAAAAGGTCGGCTGGCGGTGGCGAAGTCATCGTTTCTCTCGCTTAGTGCTTTCATGTTACTAAAACCACCCACGGATGGTTCGTTCACGGAAGCTTCAGACCCGCCGGCTACAATGGCATCGGCTTTACCCAAACGGATGTAATTGAATGCATCGATTAGGGCGTGGGTTGAGGAGGCGCAAGCAGAAACGGTAGAGAAATTGGGACCGCGGAATCCGTGTTTGATGCTAATATACCCTGGGGCGATATCAACAATCATTTTGGGGATAAAAAAGGGCGAGAAACGAGGGGTTCCATCGCCCTTTGCGTAGTCAACAATTTCTGCGAAGAATGTGGTTAGGCCGCCTATTCCAGCGCCCCAAATCACACCAATGCGATCCGGATTATAGGATTGTTGCAACAGACCGCTGTGCTGGATAGCCTCATCGGCCGCCACCATAGCGAACTGTGTAAAAGGATCCATTTTCCTCGCCTCTTTGCGATCGAAAAAATCTTCAGGATTGAAGTTTTTTACCTCACAAGCGAATTTCACCTTGAACTTCTCTGTATCGAAATGGGTTATCAAACCCGCTCCGCTGGTACCAGCTTGCAACCCTTTGAAGAACGATGGAGCATCGTTTCCAATGGGTGTTAACGCACCTAGACCAGTTACAACAACTCTCCGGAGTTGCATGGCTTACTTCTTGTTTTCTTCGATGTAACGAACTGCTTCTCCAACAGTTTGAATCTTCTCAGCCTGATCGTCTGGAATGCTGATATCGAACTCTTTTTCAAATTCCATAATCAATTCCACGGTGTCAAGTGAATCGGCACCCAAGTCGTTTGTGAAGCTAGCATCAGTTACTACTTCGCTCTCTTCTACTCCAAGCTTGTCTACGATAATGGCCTTTACTTTTTCTGCAATTTCTGACATGATCTTATTTTTTGATTTGAGTTGCAAAGAAACAATTTTTTGATGAGATACAACATTAAAATTATTTTTGTGGAAATACTTTTGTCTATCAAACGCCACAAATCGACCTTTTTAGGGGCTTCCATTGACCTAGCGATAATCGCTATACATGCCCAAATTCCGCCACATTTGATGGCTTGGTGTCTAGATGACACTTTTTCTTCAAGGTTTGTGCGACAAGACCCTCCATTTTCAGTATTTTTGTCTCAGAATACAGAATCAACGCACGTAGAATACTATTGGGAAGGCAATGAAACAGGTTGTGAAATGTGGATTATCGAGAACAAAGGAACCGGTGGAATGCTATACTCAGGAAAACCAACGCCTGATTTTTGGTTACTGATGCGCGGTGCGGAAGACATGGGGGGCATAGAAGACTGGTTGCGAGGAATCAAAACCATCGCTTCGATACAATTGGCCTATCCCTTCCCTGCCGATAAACACAGTAAGTTACATTGGGTAAATGCGTTGAGTCATTTGTAATCGAACAGCAACATCATGTACAAAGGAAAATTCAACAAAACCAAAATTGTGGCCACCATCGGCCCCGCCACCAGCAGCGAAGAAATGCTCGAAAAAATCATCCATGCCGGCGTGGATGTTTGTCGGTTAAACTTCTCTCATGGGGCATATGAATTACACCAAGAAGTCATCGATCGCGTTCGAAACATCAATAATCGCCTAGGGTGCAACGTTGCCCTGTTGCAAGACTTACAAGGACCCAAACTGCGCATCGGCAAAGTAGATGGGGAGTTTGTACTTCACGAAGGAAACGACATTTTGGTCACCACGGAAGAGCAAATTTCAACGCCGAGCACCTTGTATGTGAGTTATAAGCGCCTCACCCAAGATTGCAAACCCGGTGAGCGAATTTTGCTGAACGATGGTAAAGTTGCGCTGGTTTTTACCGAAAAATTGAGCGATACCACCCTCAAAGCCCAAGTAGTTGCCGGCGGTCCGCTGTCATCGAACAAAGGGTTTAACCTGCCCGACTCCAAATTGACTGTTCCTAGCTTAACCAAGAAAGACTTGGCCGATTTAGAATACGGATTGAGTCAGGAAGTTGATTGGGTGGCCTTGAGCTTTGTAAGAACAGCAGACGATATCGTAGAATTGAAGCGATTGATTGCCGAAAAAGGAACCCATACCAAAGTCATCGCCAAAATAGAAAAACCCGAAGCGGTTGAGAACATTGATGAAATCATCAAAGTTTCGGATGGTATCATGGTTGCCCGCGGTGATTTGGGTGTTGAAGTCCCCATGCAGCGTGTCCCTTTGATCCAAAAAACCATCGTGGAAAAATGCTTGATTGCCGCCAAACCCTGCATCATCGCTACCCAAATGATGGAAACCATGATCGTAGACAGCATGCCTACACGTGCTGAGATCAATGATGTGGCCAACGCCGTTTTGGATGGCGCAGATGCCTTGATGCTATCGGCTGAAACCAGTGTTGGAAAATACCCCGTTCGCGTAATTGAAGTAATGAGTAGCATCATTACCGATATCGAAACCGACCGCAGAACCTATTACAAAGGGGTAAAACCCACACCCGAATCGCCTTCATTTGCCAGCGACGAGATCTGTTTTACCGCGGTGAGAATGAGCGACCACCTGCATGCCAAAGCGATTGTAGCGATGACAAAATCGGGCTTTACGGGATTCCGCGTGGCGAGTTACCGTCCGGAAGCCAACGTTTTCATCTTCACCGACAACAAGAAATTGTTGGCGACCTTAAATTTGGTTTGGGGTGTGCGTGGATTCTACTACGACAAATTTGTGAGCACCGATGATACGTTCCAAGATGTGGTTGACATTTTGAAAGAAGAAGGCATGGTAAATCAAGGTGAATATGTCATCAACTGCGCCAGTATGCCCATTCATAAAAAACAACGCACCAACACCATCAAGGTGACGTGTGTTGAATAAAAGCAACCACAAAGCACGCTATCTTTGCAATTACTGCCCATGGAAGAAGTTTTCGTCAACAAAGTAGCCAATAGCGGACTGATTACGCTGAATCTGGAGGACTATTTCCCCCAAGGTGATCGCTGTTTTATCGACATCAAAGACGTTTTGTTCATGGGTATGGTGTTGAAAGAAAAGGACTTTCGCGATTGGGTAAAAGACCACGATTGGAATAGCTATCAATCAAAAAATGTAGCTATCGGCTGCACGGCGGATGCCATCGTACCTACTTGGGCTTACATGCTCATGGCATCTAAACTGTCAGGTATCGCGTTGGAAGTGGTCTTTGGCGATTTGCAAGCCCTGGAAGCCGTTTTGTGGCGAAATGCATTGAGTCGCATTAACGCACAAGATTACACCAACGAAAAGATGGTTATCAAAGGATGCGGCGACCTGCCCGTAACCGCTGCGGCTTATGCTGAAATCACCCGAATATTGACCCCTGTTGCCAAAAGCATCATGTACGGTGAACCCTGTTCAACCGTTCCTGTTTTCAAATCCAAACAATAGGTTTAATCCTGAAAATTGCCGATTTTTGTGTTATGCTAAGGACGATTTACGCCTTGGGATTCACTTTGATTTCCATGATACCCAATTCTGCAGACGCAAAGAAAAACGCAAGCCCACGCGTTCACTACAACATCAACATCGCTGACCCCAAAAGTCACTATGCAGAAGTCACCCTGCGCATCGAAGACCTCACGGCAGGCAGCATCGATGTGTACATGCCCGTTTGGACCCCAGGCAGTTACTTGGTGCGTGAATTTGCAAAAAACGTGGAGTCTGTGCAAGCCCGCGGATTAACCATGGATGAGTCAAAAATGGTTTTTGCCGAAGAGCCCTTGAATTTTGGCTCACCCATCGCCCAAACCAAACTAGACAAAAACACTTGGCGACTAACCATCCCCAAAAACATCGCTGCGGTTGAGTTTCGTTACCGTGTATACTGCTTTGAGTTGAGTGTTCGCACGAGCTTCATCGACGAAGACCAAGCTTTGTTGAATATGGCATCGGTGTTAATGACCGTGAAAGGTTCTGAACTTTTGGGCGGTGATTTAAACATCGACTATCCTTTGCGATGGTTCAATTATGCCACGGCTTTGGATATAGATGCAGAAGAGTTCATGGCCGTATCAGAACCCACAGAAGCAGAATTGAAATCGGCCTTGACCCGCATAAATTTCACCTACCCCAACTTCGATGATTTGGTTGATGCCCCCGTGCAATTGGGCAATTTCCCCCGCTTGAAATTCGAGGTCAATGGCGTACCCCACGAGGTGGCGATGGTTGGACGGAACAATGCCGACCTTGAAAAACTCCGCGATGACATGCAACTGATGTGTAGAACCATGGCTAAAGTGGTGAACGACCATCCCTGCAAGCGCTACACCTTTATTGTACAGAACGTGGAAAATGGCGGCGGCGGATTGGAGCATAAAAACAGCACAGTTTTGATGATGAACCGCTGGGCATATACCGATGCAGCGCGATACAAAGGCTTTTTGGGACTGGTTGCACACGAATATTTCCACTTGTGGAACGTGAAGCGCATCCGCCCTGCCGAACTTGGCCCATTCAACTATCGCCAAGAAAACTACACCGATTTGCTGTGGTTGGCTGAGGGAATCACCAGTTATTACGACGAAATCGCTTTGATGCGGGCGGGCATCGCTACACAGAAAGAATTTTTGGGCACCATGGCTGGATACATCAACGCGCATGAAAACCGCATGGGCGCGAGGGTGGCAACCATCAGCGAGATGAGTCACGACGCTTGGATCAAAGAATATCGCCCCAACGAAAACTCAAAAAACAGCACCTACTCCTACTATAGCAAGGGCGTGGTGGTTGGATTTCTGTTCGATGCTTGGATCGCGGCGAGCACCAATGGCAGCAAGCATTTGGACGATGTAATGCAATATTTGTGGCGTACCCATTACAAAAACAAGGCGATGGGCGAAGACGGTGCTGGCATCACAGAGAAGGACTTTTTAAATGCGGTAAAAACAGTGATTCTCTCCGGTAAAGGCAATCCGGATGCAGTGATGGGTAGCGGATTTACCTTCGATCAATTTGCGAAACAGTTGCTCCACTCTACCCAAATCCCCAATTACAGTGGTTTGATGAAGGCGGTTGGTATAGACACAAAAATCACAGAAAGCAAATCCAAGAAATTTGGCCTCACATGTGAATTAAGCGCCGGCAGAACCATCGTGAAGGGCATACACGCCCATCCCATGGCCGCTGGTTTTCAATTGGGCGTGAATGTGAACGACGAACTAATTGCGATCAATGGCGTTCGGATTGAAAACAACATCGATGACCTCTTCTTGAAATTGGGCGAGCCACAAGAACTCACGATCACGGTCAATCGTGCCGGTTTGATGCGTGAATGCAAGGGGAATTTCAGTGCTTATCCCGAAATCAAATATGAATTTTCTCTGCCAGCACTGGCCAAAGAAGAAACCTACTGGGATACCGTTGGTGCCCTGCAAACTTTACTAAAATAACTGAAATGGCAATCCACCCAAACAGCACAACAATCCCCGCCTCCAACCTTAGAGCATGGTTACAGGGCGTTTTTATCCGATTGTCGTTCTCTGAATCCGACGCCCAATTGGCCACGGATGTCTTGATGCTCGCTGATTTGCGGGGGATCGACAGTCATGGCGTAGCCCGTTTGAGTGGCTATATCAGACTCATCGAAGCCGGCAGAATCAACCCCAAACCCAATTTACAATTTACCCAGCGCAAAAAAGCGACGGGACATTTGGATGCCGATGGGGCCATCGGCCTAGTTTCAGCGCCTTTTGCGATGCAAAAAGCCATAGAAATGACCCATGAATGCGGTTCAGGATGGGTGGGTATTTCCAATTCTAATCACTTTGGTATTGCGGCTTATCACGCCATGATGGCCTTGGAACACAATTACATTGGATTTTCTACCACCAATGCATCGCCCTTGGTAGCCCCTGCAGGTGGTGCGGAGCGAATGCTTGGCACAAATCCGATTTGTGTAGCCATTCCCGCTGGAGAAGAATCTGCTTTTGTATTGGACATGGCCACGGCTGCTGCTGCCAACGGAAAATTGGAAATCGCTGAACGCGTTGGCAAACCCATTCCGGAAGGATGGGCACTGACCAAAGACGGCGAAAACACTGCAGATGCCTCGGCACTCAAACAAGGTGGCTTATTGCTCCCCTTGGGTTCTGATGCCGACCACGGTGCACACAAAGGGTACGGATTGGGTGCTTGGGTAGATATTTTCTCAGGCGTACTGAACGGGGGCAATTTCGGTCCTTGGGCTCCCCCATTCGTGAGCTTCTTACAACCCCGTGCCGATCAACCCGGCAAAGGATTGGGACATTTTGTGGGCTGCTGGGATATAGATGGTTTTAGGGAACTATCCGATTTTCAGCGCGATATGGACCTATGGATTCGCAGATTCAAAGCCACAACACCCATCAACCCAAATCAACCTGTTTTGATTCCTGGAGAACCGGAACTCGCTCAATTTAATCACCGTCAAACCCATGGCATCCCCTTGGTAGACGCGGTGGTCAATGATTTAATCACTGTAGGAGAATCACTGCAACACCCTTTCAACCCATGAACAAACACCAAAGAAACAAACTGATCGTGGCCATTGGCTTTTTTGTGTTAATCACAACTGTCAGCATCTGGGCATACATTAATTTCCTCAAGCCCATCCGAGATACCCGCAATGAGCGCACAGGAAAGTTCACGCTGAAAGGAAAATACAAAACTGAATACAATCCCGACATCATCGACAGTATCGAGGCGAAAACCAAGGCCCGATACAATCAGAAAAAAGGGAAATAAGCGTTTGGCAAACCAAGGTTTGCTAAAATATTATTGGTGCTCAGCAAACAAGGACTCTACAAACGGTCTGTCGTCGAGTTTCTCTTCCCACCCATTTTGTATGATGGCCTCCAAAACGCGGTCGTTGTGTTCTCCATACGCTAATGCCTCAGCATAATCGCGGGTTGAAAACGTAACACGCTCATATTGAGACACGAACAAATCTGGGTGTTTTTCTGATAGCATGTGCTCCACCTTCTTTTTGTGCAAGAACGCATCGCTGCCCACCAAATCGCGCATCTCTACGAAATTCTGCAAAGCCAAATTTGCAATCGCATCGGCATTGGGTTTACGCAACTTTTGATATGCATCCAGCACGTTGGTCCAATCGCCACCCAACTCCTCAATGCACTCATCCAAGACCACACAATCCTCGAATGAGCAGTTCATCCCTTGTCCATAGAAAGGCACCACCGCATGCGCACTGTCACCCATCAGGGCATTATTTCCTCTTACCCAAGGGTAGCAACGCATCGTTGCCAACATGCCTGTTGGGTTATTCTGGTAATCTTCCACCAATCCCGGCATCATGGGTACCGCATCTGGAAAATGGGTATTGAAAAAATCTTGGATTTGCTCGGGTGTTTTTAAATCGTCGATGCCCGGATTTCCATCAAAAGGCATGAATAGCGTACAAGTAAAATTACCGCCAGGATTTGGCAGAGCAATCATCATAAAGCTCTTGCGAGGCCAAATGTGCAAACAGTTTTTATCGAGCTGAAAATCGCCCTCGGCATTGGGTACGATCTCCAATTCTTTGTAGCCGTAGTTTTCGTAGGTCTGAGAAAAATTAAACCTCGGCGTACGTTGCATCGCATCGCGCAGTGCACTGAAAGCGCCATCTGTTCCCAAAACCACGTCGGCTTTATCGGTGATGGTTTCACCGGCGGCATTCACATAGGTCGACTCGCAAGTTTCCAAATTCACATTGGTGCATTTGTGATTGAAGAACATGTGAATATTGGGGTATTGATCAGCCAATTGCAACAACTTGATGTTCAACTGTCCGCGCGATACACTATAAATCGCCTGTCCATCCTTGCCATACGGCTGATATTTGAGCTCTCCAGCAACGGAGTGCATCATTCTGCCCGACATAGCAATGGAGATATCCAGAACTTCTTGATCCAAGCCCACTTTGGCCAAACCGCGAAGACCGCGCGTTGACAACGCCAAATTGATACTTCTACCACCCACATAGTTACCGGAGCGCATATCGTCGCGACGTTCATAGATATACACTTCATAACCGCGCTTAGCGAGGTAAATCGACATCAAACTGCCGGCCAATCCGCCGCCCACTAGCGTTACTTTTTCTGCCATAGGGTACAAATTTAATCGATGTTGGGTTGTGAAAACATGTCAAAAGTCACAACTTTGCCTTGCGATGCACTTTTTCTCTGTTCCTTCCACAATTCAGCGGATTTTTAGCTCCTGCATTTGGCGGAAGGACACCCAAGAGAAAATCATCTATCTCACGTTCGATGACGGTCCGCACCCGCGCATCACCCCTTGGGTACTGTCACTTTTGGCATCGCACCACGCCAAAGCAACGTTTTTTTGCGTGGGCGATAATGTGCTGCGATACCCTGACGTTTGTAGGGCGGCGATTGCTGCCGGACATACCCTTGGCAATCACACCATGCACCACATCAAAGGTTGGAGAACCGATAACCAGCGATATTTTCAGGATGTCGATGATTGTGAATCGGCCATAAACGAAATTAGCAACTCCTTAGCGAATGCAGATTTTGAGGGTGATTCCGATGGGCAACATCGGACAGAAAAGAAGACAAAATTATTTCGTCCTCCATACGGACAAATAAAGCCCAGCCAAATAAATGCGCTGCACGGAATGGGTTACGAAGTCATTCAATGGAGCAATTTGAGTTGTGATTACGATGCGGGCTTAGATGTGCAGAAGAGTTTACAGGCACTCACGAAAGACTCAAAACCCGGCAGTATTGTGGTTTTTCACGACAGCGAGAAAGCCGAAAAACAATTGCAATGGATTCTACCCAAGTACCTCAAGGCCATGCAGGATCGGGGTTTCCAGTTTCATGCGCTATAAACATCACTCCAAAATCTGACATTCGTCATTTTATTTGTAATTATTCTAAATAAGATTTGCATCGTCGAAAAAGTGATGTATGTTTGCGTCGCTATTTAGAACGATTATAAACAACAAACCAAACCATGTACTCACAACCCCTTCCTCTTAGAATCATATATACCCTTTTTCTTTGTTCTTTGTCGCTGACACTGAAAGCACAATCCAAACAAGACACCTCCCTGCACATGGAATACCTATCAGAAATTTCATTGGTGGGTAGCGGACAGCAGCGCGATGTAATGATGTTACCCGAAGTGGTTGGCACAAAAATCAATGCGGGCAAGAAGAACAGCTTGGTGATCATGGACCAATTGAACACAGTAGTGGCAAACAATTCAATGCGACAGATTTTGGCAAAAGTACCGGGCATGCACATCTGGGAAAGCGATGGATCGGGTATCCAAATTGGCATTGCCAACCGCGGATTGAGTCCGAACAGAAGTTGGGAATTCAACATTCGACAAAACGGTGCAGACATTGCAGCAGATCCCTATGGTTACCCCGAGGCGTATTACAACCCGCCCATGCAAGCGATTCAGCGCATTCAAATCACCCGAGGCGCTGGTGCATTGCAATACGGACCACAGTTTGGGGGATTGATCAACTACGTGATGCGCGATGGCAGCAACCTACAAAAACCTTTTCAAGCAGAAACGCAGCAAACGTTGGGTAGCTTTGGCCTTTACAATGGCTATGTGGGTTTGGGTGGCAAGGGGAAAGCGGGACATTATTACGTATTCTTCGACAAACGCTCTGCCGACGGATACCGAAAAAACAGTGCGTATAATACGGAAACCCTCTATGGATCCGCTACCTACAACCTTTCAAAAAAGGCCCAAATCAGCGTTGACTACATGCGTTACAACATGTTGAGTCAGCAACCAGGTGGACTTACCGATGCCGCATTCAAACAAGATATTGTCCAAAGTCTTCGCGCCAGAAACTGGTTTTCTACCCCTTGGCAAACGGCTAACATCAAATTTGAATACAACCTATCGGTGAGAAGTCGCATCCAAGCACAAATCTTCGGCATGGATGCTCAGAGACACAGCGTTGGCAACACGGCTAGTATTTTGGTGCCTGACACCATCAATAAAGCCACCGGACAGTACAGCACCCGGGATTTGGCCACCGACAAATACAAAAATTTAGGGGCGGAGATCAGTTACATCACCCATTACGTGTTATTGGGTAAAAAACAGACTTTGAGCGCGGGTGTTCGTTTGTTCGAAGGCAAAACCGAACGTTTCCAAAAAGGGATGGGCAGCACAGGTACTGACGCCAACTTTACCACCAACTTCTTCCCTACTGCGCTTACCTTCAACACCAGCAACATGGCGATATTTGCCGAGCAAGTCATTCGTTTATCGCCTCGGTTCATCGTGATACCCGGCATCAGGGCTGAAAAAATTCAATCTACGGTTTCAGGCAGAACGGGCATCAACTTGATAGGGCAAGAAATCCCTGTAATTTCAGCCCCACAAGAACGACAGTTTGTGTTGGGTGGATTTTCTGCGGAATACCACTTAAAAAACGGATTTGAGATTTACGGCAATGCAACCCAGAACTACCGTCCCATCCTGTTCAGCGACATGCAAGCTGCGCCTGGCACAGAACAAATCGATCCTAACTTAAAAGATGCCAATGGATACAACAATGATTTGGGATTCAGAGGTCGCTCCGGCAACTGGCTCTACTTCGACGCGAGCGTTTATGTATTACAATACAACAATCGCATTGGAAGAATTACCCGCTTAGACGACCAAGGCAAAGCCATCGCCATCAAAACCAACGTTGGCAACAGCACCAGCAAAGGATTTGAGGCTGTGGTTGATATCGATCTAGTGAAAAAAATGAAGAAAAACAGTCGCTGGGGATTGCCCATTTACATTAGCTACGCCCACAACCAATCGCTGTATGGCGACTATTACATCACCACCAAAAATTCGGGCGGTCAATACGACTCCATGAATTTAAAAGGCAACGCAGTTGAAAATGCGCCGGAGAACATCCTGCGCGCGGGGTTGGGATTCCAATGTGCATCGCAGAAGAACACACAGAGAAAGTTCATCACGCAAATCCAATACAGTTCAGTTTCTGCTGTATTCTCTGACGCCAACAACACGGTTGTTGCATCTGCCAACGGCACCACCGGATTAATTCCTGCCTACCGCATTTGGGATTGGAACTCCACGTTGCAAATCAACAAGCAAATCAACGTTAAATTGAGCGTAAACAACCTTACAAATGCCCGCTATTTCACGCGCAGGGCAGGTGGTTATCCCGGCCCTGGTGTGATGCCCTCTGACGGACGCAGTGTATTGTTGAGTATCGGTATTACCCTTTGATTCGTTCGTCCCAATACGAAACCAGGCGATCAGACCATAAGGTAGATTTTGTTTCGATGGAAGCGTTTAGGTCGGCCATCATGCTATAGATACCGAAGTAGGTGCGATTGACATACAGCGCGTGTTTACTGCCGCGTGGTTGGGTTGGTCGCTTCACTTCCGGAATTTGATAAATCTCCTCTCCTTTGGCATAAATCTCATCGATAAATCCGTGGGTGAATTGGAACTGTTCAGACTCAAACGGACGACTAAGCAATGCGGTCATCTCCAAAAAGGCCTCTTGTAATTCTACTTTCACGGCGGGTGAATCTTCTGGGAAGATGATTTCTATGTGACTCAAAAGTTGATCCACCACCGCTTGGTTTTCACGAATCTCAGGCACAAGTAAGGGGAAATAATGGTAGTAAAAATCCTCAGGCACCACTTTTACACAGCCAAAATCGATCACGCCTACCCTACCATCTTCTTGCAATAAAAAATTACCGGGGTGTGGATCAGCATGGATGGCCAATTCGGTGTGCAATTGGTGGTTGTAAAAATCCCATAGTGCCTGTGCCACCCTATTTTTCACTGCTTGCGAAGGGTTTTTATCCAAAAACTCTTTGAGGTGATCCCCGGCTAACCAGTCCATCACCAGTACTTTCGGACTGCTGTATTGGGGGTAGTATTCCGGAAAAAACACATCGGGAATATCTTTACAGGCATGGGCAATTTCCTGAGAACGCTTGAGTTCAAGGGTGTAATTTGTTTCCTCCAGGAGTTTTTCCTCAACCTCCTGAAAGTACTTTTGCATTTCCTTATCGGGCAGTCCAAACATGGCATTGGCCACGGGCTTCACCATTTTCAGATCACTTTGGATGCTGTCTGATATTCCAGGATATTGCACCTTCACCGCTAGCACCTTGCCATCCTTACGGGCTTTGTGTACTTGTCCGATACTCGCCGCAGCACTGCACTCGGTTTCGAATTGATCAAATACATCCATGGGCGATTTTCCAACCGACTTCTGAAAGGTACGCATCACCAATGAGCCCGACATTGGCGGAGCTGAGTATTGCGACAAAGCGAATTTGTCTGTGTAGGCTCTGGGCAACAGGTTTTTATCCATGCTGAGCATTTGCGCTACTTTCAACGCACTGCCTTTGAGCTGACTCAACGATTGGTAAATATCATTGGCGTTGTTGGCATGCAATTCCTCTTTGGTGGTTTCACCATTGAGGGTCTTTTTGGCGTAATATTTCAAATAATTACCACCGATTTTGGCGCCAGCACCCACCAATTTCATGGCCCGCTCCATTTTGGAGGTCGGGATACTATCTTGGGTTTCGATCATCGTTGAAATCCTTGGATCAAGAATTTGCCAAAATCAAACAGTTTATCAACCGCATTTCTGCCCACAAAATCCATGGTTAACTGCACCGACTTTTCAATGCAAGCGTCTGTCCTTTCGAAGTCCGCCGAATCGTCTTTCAGCCAAAAATGCATCACAAAGGCCAAGTTCATGCCCAATGCTTCCACATTCAATTTGGAAACCACTTTCCGATCGGGAATTTCACCCTGATTCACGGCCATATCTAGCATGGGGGTTACTGTTTTTTGGAAGGCTTCGCGGAGCGACATCAATCCTTTGACTTGATCGGTGGGATTTTTCCAATCTTGAAATTTCCAGAGTAGATAACTGCGTATTTCTCTCAAGTTTTCGATAAAAGCGAAGTGCAACGTGAGCATCTTCTCTGTGATACTGAAGCCAGCGAATTGGTCATCTTGTGCAAATTTCTCCGCCACCGATTGCCAACGGCTTACAATCACCGATTCTTCCACTTTGTCTAAACTCCCAAAATGGCTGTAAAATTCCGTTTCTGCGATGCCCAAATGCTCGCAAAGTTGGAATACATTGGCGGGTGAATGCCCCATTTTGAGGCAGTATTTCACATACTCAGAAACGATTTGATTTTTCATGTGTCTTGGATGTATAACAAACACGACAACTGCGGGAAAGTTTTAGATTTTATTTGATTGGTTCTGTGTTATTTTGCATAAACATGCTTACGCTTCAAGACGATTACAATACCCAAAGAACAGCCTTAGGCATCGCCGAATACGGACGACATGTACAAGAATACATCGACCATATAAAATCCTTGCCCAGCAAGGAAGAACGCACGTTGTGGGTTCACAATTTGGCCCAAATCATGGCCACATTAAACCCTGAAATCAAACAGCAAGCAAATTACAAGGAAATCTTGTGGGGACATATTTTCCAAATCGCCGATTACGATTTAGACGTTGACTGTCCTTACGAAATCGTCCAAGACAAAAAAGAATACGTTCGACCTGCCCATTTGGGATACAACAGCAGTGGCATTCGCTTCCGTTTTTACGGTCGCAACCTACAGATGATGATTGACCGCGCGGCGGAAATGGAAGCTGGCGAGCTCAAGCAAGACGTGGTAAACATGATTGCTTCTTTCATGTACAATTCTTGTAAAGCTTGGAACAACGAAAACCTGAGCAACGAGGTGATCGCTGAGCATTTGAAAACACTCTCAAAAGGACAGTTGAACATCGAAGGTTCCGAGTTGGTGGTGAGTGCAGACACAACAGTCAGCGTTCGCAGGCCGATGCAAAAGCCCCAGACGTTCAATCGGAACAACAAAAACAAGAACAATAACAACAACAAAAACCGCGGCAAAAACTACCGCAGATTCTAAATCCCATGGCCATATTTGAAATTGAGGGCGGACACAAACTCCGCGGAGAAATTATCCCGCAAGGGGCAAAAAACGAGGCGCTACAGGTGCTTTGTGCCGTATTACTCACCGCCGAGCCCGTCACCATCACCAACATCCCTGAGATTCGCGATGTGTTGAAGCTCATAGAACTCCTACAGAGTTTGGGCGTTAAGGTTACCCGCAATGAACGCGGCTCATTCACCTTTGTGTCAGACAACATCAACCTGGACTTCCTCAACAGTGCTGAATTCAAAAAACAGGGCGCTGCTCTGCGTGGCTCAATCATGATTGTGGGACCGTTATTGGCTCGATTCGGACGTGGCTATATTCCCTCTCCCGGGGGCGATAAAATTGGTCGCAGAAGACTAGATACCCACTTCGAGGGTTTCATCAACTTGGGTGCAAAATTTGAATTCCAAGCCGAGAACAATTTCTACAAAGTGAGCAGCGATCGCCTGAAAGGGTGTTACATGTTGCTCGACGAAGCTTCAGTTACTGGCACTGCCAATATTTTGATGGCTGCCGTGCTCGCAGAGGGCACCACTACCATCTACAATGCTGCCTGCGAACCCTATCTGCAACAATTGTGCTTGATGCTCAACCGTATGGGAGCCAAGATCTCAGGTATCGGATCCAACCAACTCACCATCGAAGGTGTTCACGAGCTCAAAGGATGCGAGCACCGCTGCTTACCTGATATGATTGAGATCGGTAGTTTTATCGGTATGGCTGCGATTACCCAAAGCGAAATCACCCTGAAAGATTGCAGAATCGATATGTTGGGCATTATCCCAAAAATGTTCCAGCGATTGGGCGTAAAATTGGAAATCCGTGGCGATGATATTTTCATCCCGGCCATGGACCATTACGAAATCGATACATTCATTGACGGATCTATCTTAACCGTGT
>JAHEMG010000124.1 GCA_024643755.1 Flavobacteriales bacterium
AATACAGCGCCATTACCATCAAAAATGTATGGCCAGATATCGACCTGCAAGTATCGGCCTACCAAGGAACCATCAAATACAATTGGATTGTTAGACCAAACGCAAACGTTGAACATATTCAATGGACATATCAAGGCCATAGCAATCTCACTAGTAACGCGGATCGATGTTTTATTGAAACACCTTGGTTCTCTTGGCAAGAATCAATCCCTGCTGTTTATTGGCAAAACGCAAAAAGTCAGACAGTTACCATCAACTCATCAGAAACGCTAACCAACGTTCAATATCAATCAATTGAAACGACGACAAATAGCCGTGGAAAAATCGAGTCTGTTTTTTCCTTTAAAAACATTCCCCAACACAGAACCCAGACCTTGGTAATTGACCCAATCCTGGTTTTTAGTACCTATACTGGTTCGCGCGCTGATAATTTTGGGTGCACCGGTACCTATGATGATCTTGGAAATGGTTATGCCGGAGGAACTGTTTTTGACATTGGATTGCCGGTTACGCCAGGGGCTGCACAGTTTGATTTTGGGGGTGGGGTAGATGAAGATCTTGGGTATGGCGGTTCTCGTGATGCTGCCATTTTGAAATTCAATAAAACGGGCGATAAATTATTGTTCTGTACATATTTGGGTGGTTCTAATAATGATCAGCCACATTCCATGGTTACGGATTCATTGCATAATCTATACGTGATGGGTTCAACCAGAAGTAGCGATTTTCCCGTTTCTGCGAATGCCTATGACAAGACATTCAACGGCGATTATGATTTTTTTGTCACCAAATTCAACGCTTCGGGTACATCCATGCTTAGTACTTATGTGGGGGGAAGCGGTTTGGATGCGGTAGGTGCAGACAGAAGTAACACCCCCGTCGATAATTTTCCGTTGATCTATAATTATGCAGATGAATTCCGGGGCGAAATCATCACTGATCAAAAAAATGTATATATCGCTGGGGTTACCTATAGCTTGAATTTTCCCAAGACCGGCACAATGGTATATAACGGCAAATCGGAAGGCGTGGTGTTTTCATTGAACAATCTACTCACCAACCTTAACTGGTCTCATACCTATGGCGGAACAGGGTATGATGCATTGTATGGCGTTGCGCTTGGAAAATCTGCCGATGTTTTTGTCAGTGGCGGATCCTCCAGTTTAGATTTGAAGTCTACCTTGGGTTCGAATTGGCTCAACACCTATCAAGGAGGTATTGCTGATGCGATTCTACTTCGACTCGATATCACCACAGGCAACCTAATTCAAGGAAGATATCACGGCACCAATTTGTACGAACAAGCCCATTTTGTTCAAACAGGACAGTCCGGCAAACCCTATATTTACGGACAAACAGAAGCCAATATGCCCAATGTCAATGCGCGGTTTTACCAAGCCGGAGGCGGACAGTTTATTACAACCTACAGCAGTGATTTACAAACAGTAGAAATGCAAACAACCTTTGGCTATAATGGCAATAATACCATTATGCCCAATATCAGTCCCAGTGCATTCTTGGTAGATCGATGTGAGCGCATCTTTGTATCGGGCTGGGGTGGTGCAACCAACTCTGCGCTCTATGATGTGAATACATTTGCAACCAAACAACACCGAAATAAAGGTCGAACCACTGGATTGCAGACAACACCCGATGCGGCCCAAAAGAACACCGATGGCAGTGATTTTTACATCGCAGTATTTTCGAAGAATTTCTATTCCTTGGCCTATGCAACCTTTTTTGGGGGTGTTTCTACGCCCGGAAAACCGGCCGAAGAACATGTGGATGGTGGAACTTCACGATTCGATGCCAAAGGCATTATTTATCAATCTGTTTGCGCTGGTTGTAGAAGAAATGGTTTGTTCCCCGTGACGCCTACAGCATACAGTAGGACGATGAATAGCGACAATTGTAACAATGCTTTATTCAAAATCGACTTTGAGAATCTCAATCTCAAACCCAGAATGAAGGACACTTTCGTCCAAGTTATCGCCACACAACCCATCAACTTTCAAATCAAAGGGAATGACCCTGATCCCTTTGATACCATGTACTTAAAAGTGAAATGGTTGAAAAAAGGCGGTATGATGGGTGGTGATACTGCAATCGTTATTTGTACGCCGGGAATTGGTCAAGCTACGCTATCGTTCAGTTGGCCCACACAGTGCAGCAGTTTTTCTAAAGATACCGCTGAATTACTGGTTTATGTCATGGATAGAGGTTGTCCGAAGGCCGATACCACTTATGCTAGAATTCGAATTTTGGTGACAGAACCGCCTAAAGTAATCCCCCCAGAGGCCATTTGTGTGAGTTTTGACCGACAAACAGCCAAGATGTCTATCGCTTGGGATAATATTGTTGTCCCCACAGGATTCTTTAAGTATTTCTTGCTTAGACGTACCAATCCAGATGGAACGATGCAAATGTTAGATACCATTTGGACGAACACCGCGGGCAGCTTTATTGATGCAAATGTGATCAATCCCAGGGCAAACAATTATTGCTACGAACTCATCGGGGTTAACACTTGCCTCGTGCAGGTATTTGCCAAAAATATCTTTTGTACCGTAAAGGAACTCAATACACCCATCAATGGCGTTCCATTGTATACTACAACCATCGTAAATGACCGATATGCGGAGATTCGTTGGGCCAAGAGCGACGAGCCAGATTTTAAAGAATATGAACTGTATCGCATTCCCCGTGGTGGAAAATTTGGCTCGGTACCGCTAGCGATACTTACCGATACTGTCTATCGCGACTCTAGTTTCGATGTCGATAACGTCTCTAACTGTTATCAAATCATGGTAGTTGATCAATGTGGACATGTGAGCAAGGGAAGCAACGAGGGATGTAATGTTGTCATTGGCGGCACCGCCACAGAAGCACCGTATTACTATTTTGATTTGTCATGGATGGACTATCAAGGTTGGATGGATGGTGTGAAAGATTGGAAGCTCGAGCGAAAGAATGACGTGGATCCCTTCCAAGTTGTAGCGCCCTCTTTGGTTGTACAGCAATTTCGCGACAACCAACTGGATTACGATTGGGGTGGATATATGTACCGAGTTACAGCAACCCGTAATCAACTTCGGGTTCCAGAACAATCACAAAGCGAAAGTAACTGGATATATCTTATTCAACCTCCTGAAGTATGGGTTCCCAATGCGATAACCCGCAATGGCGATGGCAAAAATGATGTTTGGGGTACTGTGCCCATTTTCGTCAAAGAATACAACATGAAAGTATTTAATCGTTATGGAGAGAAAATATGGGAGAGTGGATACAAGAAAAATCAGTGGGAGTGCATTTATCAAGCGGAAGAAATTCCTGATGGCGTATACGCTTGGTACCTACAATTTTCTGGATGGAATGAGAAATCTTACAGAAAAACAGGTATTGTACATGTGTTGCACTAACGCTCAAAATTAATGCGCGCGCACTGCAAGGAAATCCAGAATTTCCAAGAGTCCTGATGTTTGAACACCTTTTTTAGACAAAACATCCAACAGACGAAGTCCTTCTTGGTTGTATTCTTTGGCTTTGTCCAGAATGCGTTGATCCAAGCCCATACGAATCCAATGCGCTTTCACCGCTTTTACGCGATGATCTAATGAAGGTTCTGAAAACCAAACAGGTGTTTGATTGTCCAACTCGCAGGACTTTATATAAAGCCATGTTTTTTTACCTTCTCTGA
>JAHEMG010000129.1 GCA_024643755.1 Flavobacteriales bacterium
GCAAAGATAGCGAGGTCTGTTTGTTTAATTCTTACCTTCGCGATGCGATGCGGGCTGCTTTTGTAAAAAATTTGTTGTGGTTACAGCTATTGAATTGGCTGGTAAAGCCGCTGTGGATTTTGTGGATTGAGCGGGAGATTCAGTTGCGCATGGGTGATGGCTGGTATGGGGTTTACAGTTTGCATTTCAATTTGGTGTTGCTGTTTGCGGTGCTGTTGGATGCGGGTTTGAATAGCTATGTTTCCAGGGAAATTGCGGCTCACGGAAGGTTATTGCACCCCAAAAGGATGTTCTTTTTGCGGTTGGGACTGGGGTTGGTGTATGTTGTTTTGGTGTTGTTGGTGGCGCGCGTGCAGAACGGGATTGAGGCGGAGTTTTTATTGTTTGCGTTGATCAACCAGATAATGGCATCGGTGGTGTTGATGTTGCGGTCGGTGTTACAGGGCAAGCAGCGGTTTGTATCAGACAGTTGGTTAAGCGTGATTGATCGGTTGGTGGCTTTGGCGATATGCACGTGGATGTTGAAGTCGTTCACGGTGGCGATGTTTGCGAGCGAGGGCGGGGTGTTGAATTTTCAGGTCGCCCAGTTTTTCGGCTATGCCACGGCGTTGGTCGTTGGATTGGTTCTGGTGTTTTGGAAGGGGAAGGGTGCTATGGAAGGGGCTTCTGATGGGGCGGTAGCATCACAAAAGACATTGGGCGATTGGGGCAAGGAAGTGGTTTGGTTTGGGGTGATGGCCTTGGCGATGAGTTTGTTTACGCGGATCGATGTGCAGATGATTCAAAGGTATGCGGGGATGGTTGCGCAGCAGGGTTATGAGGAGATTGGGCTATACGCCAAGGGGTATCGGTTGTTAGACGCGGCTTTGATTTTTAGTACGTTGTTGAGCACGCAGTTATTGCCATTGTTGAGCAAGCGGATTGCGGCAGGGGAAGACAGTAGGCCCATCATGGATATCGGATTTCGGTTGGTATTCATGGTTTCAGTGGGGGTGGCGAGTGCAGCTTGGTTTTATGGCGATTTTTTGATGAATTGGTTGTATCACGGACAGAAGGAATTGGGTTCGGTGACAGAAGCGGGTGGGGTAGAGGTACTCCGTACGATGGTGTATTCTCCTCAGATTTTGCAGGTGTCCATGATCTTTAAGGTGTTGATGTTGGCGTTTGTGCCGATGTCGCTGGTGCATGTCTTTGGGACGTATGTCACGGCGGCGGGTCAGATGCGCTGGTTGGCAAAATTGGCCTTGGTGTGTGTGGTGATCAACGTGGCCTTCAATTATTCTGAGATTCCTAAGGTAGGCGCATTGGCCGCCGCCGTGGGATGTCTGCTTACCCAGTGGGTGTTTGCGCTAACTTGTGTGGTCAAAACCCATCGTTTGGGCGGCTATGTGTGGCATTGGAAACAGGCCGATGGCTTGTTCATCACGCTGGTGGGCGGTGTATTGTCGTTCGGTTTCATGAAAACCGGCATTGGCGCCGACGGGTTTGCAGGATTGGTTTGGGCCGGATTGGCTTATGCCGTTGCGGTTGGCGGATACCTGTTCCACGGGGAGTTGTTGGGTTTGGTGTCGAAAAAATAATGTCACGTGTGACGCAGGTCACAGTATTATTCAGGTGTATTATTACAACTTGCAAGTGTTGGAATTAATCCAAGTAAAAAGCCATGAAAAATCATCATCAAATTGTTATTGTGGGCGGCGGTAACGCCGGTATTTCGGTGGCATCGCAGCTACTGCGTAAGAACAAGTCGTTGGACATCGCCATAGTGGATCCGAGCGATAAGCACTATTATCAGCCCGCGTGGACATTGGTGGGGTCTGGAATTTTTAACATCAAAGATACCGAGCGCACAGAAGCTTCGGTAATGCCCAAAGGGGTGACGTGGGTGAAATGGCGCGTGGCTGGGTTTGATCCCGAAGGCAATCAACTTTTGCTGGAAGGGGGTGAAACCTTGGGTTATGATTATTTGGTGGTGGCACCGGGTATTCAATTGAACTGGCATGAGATTGCCGGACTCAAGGAAACCCTGGGAAAGAATGGAGTTTGCAGCAATTATAGTTTTGAAACGGCGCCGTATACGTTTGAGTGTATCAAAGCATTCAAAGGCGGCAATGCCATTTTTCATAATCCGCATACGCCGGTAAAATGCGGCGGGGCACCTCACAAAATCATGTACATGGCCACCGATTATTTCCGGAAGCATGGTTTGTTGGATAAAGTAAATGTGGCCTATTGGAGTGGCGGAACCCGGTTGTTTGCCGTGCCGAAATATGAAAAAACCCTGCTCGAAGTGGTCCAACGCGGAAATATCAACCTCAATTTCAACGTGAAACTCACGGCCATTGATGGTGAAAAGAAAGTGGCCAAGTTTGTGGGTATCGGCGCTGATAACAAAGACCAAGTAACAGAAGTTCCGTTCGATATGATCCACGTAACACCCCCGCAAAGCGCTCCCGATTTTGTGAGTAAAAGTCCGTTGGCCAACGCCGCGGGTTGGGTAGAAGTTGACCAGTATACTTTGCAACATCCGCGATTTGCCAATGTATTTACTTTGGGTGATGGCGCGGGTTTGCCCACTTCAAAAACCGGTGCGGCCATCCGCAAACAAGCCCCTGTGTTGGTGGCAAATTTGTTGAGCTTTATGACGGGTAAACCGTTAACAGCCAAGTACAATGGCTATTCTAGCTGTCCGATCGTCACCGGCTACGGAAAATTGGTGATGGCGGAATTCGATTATACAAATACGCCCACGGAAACGTTTCCATTCGATCAAAGCAAAGAGCGCTGGAGCATGTTTGCCCTGAAGCGGTATTTGCTACCTTGGTTGTATTGGAATCAAATCCTTCCTGGAAAAATGTAATTGTACCCGTTTTGATGTGGGCGGCTGTATTTTGGGTTATGGCCGCTGCTTAGCAGCAAGGTTCGGCGTAGAGCGGAAATCCTTTCATCAAATCCATGACGCGGATTTTGACTTGCTCAAGTACTTCCGCATCATTGTGATGGGTTAGCGCTGTGTCGATCAGTTCTGCAATCAAAGGCATGTGATCTGCTTTGAGTCCGCGAGAAGTGATTGCGGGCGTGCCGAGGCGGATGCCTGAGGTAACGAACGGACTTCTGGTCTCGAATGGAACCGCGTTTTTGTTGATGGTGATGTGACATTTGACCAGGGTGTCCTCCGCGATTTTCCCGGTGAGGGTATCACTTTTGGTTCTCAGGTCGATCAGCATCATGTGATTCTCTGTACCCCCTGAAATCACCGAATATCCCTTATCTACCATGGCTTTTGCCAGGGCTTGGGCATTGCTCATGACTTGTTTGCAATAGTCGGCAAATTCATCGGTGAGGGCTTCACCGAAGGCCACGGCTTTGGCGGCGATGACGTGTTCTAGCGGTCCGCCCTGAGTGCCCGGGAAAACGGCACCATCTAGGATGGCACTCATCATTTTGATATCGCCTTTGGGCGTGGTTAAACCCCAAGGATTGGGGAAATCGGTACCCATCATGATCACACCGCCCCTGGGTCCACGCAGTGTTTTGTGGGTGGTGGAGGTAACGACATGACAGTGGGGAATGGGGTTATTGAGGAATCCCTTGGCGATAAGGCCTGAGGGGTGGGAAATATCGGCCAGCAACAGGGCGCCTACTTCGTCGGCAATGGCGCGAAGGCGGGCATAATCC
>JAHEMG010000077.1 GCA_024643755.1 Flavobacteriales bacterium
ACCGCTTTGTATCCGCCATTTTTGCGATATACATCATGGGTGTGAATACCTTCAACACCAATATGTTCTAACAGTAATTTACGATCCATGATTTTCTAGTCCCAAATAATTGGCATTTGGATTCTTGCTATAGTGTTCAATTAATTCATCCACTTTGGCCTCAGTAAGGTGTTCGTGGAATTTCTCGCCAGCTTGTAACATTGGTGCATAGCCGCAAGCTCCCAAGCATTCAACCGTTTTTAACGTAAATATTCCATCGGCTGTGGTTTCACCATCTTTGATTCCCAATTTATTTTCAATGTAAGCAACTATTTTCTCAGCACCTTCAATCATGCATGGACCTGTTCTACATACCTCCAACTTAACCTTACCAACAGGCTGGGTATCGTACATAGAATAGAAGGTAGCTACTTCGTATACTTCAATGGGTAATATGTGCAACAGTCTCGCAACGTAGTCCATGACCGGCTCGCTTAAATGGCCAAAATGGGCTTGGGCGATGTGCAATACACTCAGTAAGGCACTCTTTTGTTTGCCTTCAGGAAATTTCGCAATCTGTCGCGCAACTTCCTGCAATAGCGGCTCTGGGAATTGTATATTTTCTTGACTCACAACAAATTTCTATTAAGCATCTAACTCACCAGCAATAACATTCATACTACTCATAGTCAAAATGGCATCACTGAGAACAGAATCAACGATCATTTCAGGGTAAGCTTGGTAGTAGATGAAACAAGGACGTCTAAAATGCAAACGATAAGGCGTTCTGCCGCCATCGCTCACCAAATAGTAACCCAACTCTCCGTTTCCACCTTCCACGGCGTGATATACTTCACCTGCCGGAATGGCTGTTTCTCCCATCACAATTTTGAAATGGTAAATCAAAGATTCCATACTGCGGTAAACTTCCTCTTTCGGAGGCAAGTAAAATTCAGGTACATTGGCATGGAAATCACCTTTGGGCATTTTTTCAAGTGCCTGACGAATGATGCGCACACTCTGACGGATTTCCTCTTGTCTTACCACAAAACGATCGTAAGTGTCACCATCTTTTCCTACTGGAATATCAAAATCAAAATCTTGATAACTAGCATAGGGATTCATTACCCTGACATCATAATCAACGCCGGCCGCACGCAAATTCGGTCCAGAGAAACTGTATTCAAGGGCGCGTTTAGCGGTGATGGGCCCTGCACCTATCACACGGTCCATGAAAATCCTATTCCGGGTCAATAAGCGATCAAACTCTTCAAAATTATCAGGAAATTCAGCCAAAAACTTTTCCAATTTGGCATGAAAGGTTGGACTAAAATCGCGTTCAAAACCACCAATGCGTCCAACGTTTGTTGTTAAACGAGCACCGCAGATTTCTTCGTACAATTCGTAAATCTTTTCACGTTCTTGGAACATGTAGGTAAAGCCCGTCAAAGCACCAGTATCCACACCAATTACAGAGTTACAAACCAAATGATCCGCTATACGAGCCAATTCCATAACAATAACCCGCATGTAATCAACACGCTTCGGCACTTCAATTCCAGCCAACTTCTCAACGGTCATGTGCCAACCGATGTTGTTTATAGGAGATGAGCAGTAATTAAGTCGGTCAGTAATGGGTGTAATTTGGTTATAGGGACGACGCTCAGCCAACTTTTCAAATGCTCTATGAATGTAGCCAATGGTAGGTTCAGCACTTAAAATGCGTTCGCCATCTACTTTCAAGATGTTTTGAAAAATACCATGGGTAGCGGGGTGCGTTGGCCCTAAGTTCAGGGTAGCGATATCGCCATCAATGGTCTCCGTAGAGATCATCTGTCCGGTACTTTTAATTGTTAATTCGCTCATCTTCCAAAGAATGTATCGTTTTTATCGGTACGGGTTTCATCCTCCAAGCCATATTGCTTGCGCAAGGGATGATAATCCATATCGTCCATGTTAAGTATTCGACGTAGGTCGGGGTGACCTTCAAAATTGACTCCGTAGAAGTCAAAGGTTTCTCTTTCCATCCAATTGGCACCTGCGTACAAACCGGTTAGGGTTGGCAGAGAAATCTGCGTTTCTGGCAATGCAACTTTCAAACGAACGCGCTGATTGGCCACCAAATTATGTAAATGATAAATCACTTCATATTCGGACCCTACTCTGTCGGGATAATGCGCCGCGCAAATGTCTGTGAGGTAAATAAACTGATGTTCATTTTTCAAGCCTTCCACCACCGAAATCAGTGTTGTGGCATCCAGTTGAACATTCAACATACCGTATTTATCTACCGTAGCGTTTGGCTCAGTCCCTAACAAAGAGGCAATGTGAGCAAGTACTTGTTGATTGTCCATGTTTATTGTTCGGCTGAATGAATGTTATAGCTTTCCAACATTTTCTTGTATTCATCGCTATCGCGACGACGCAAGCTCTCATTTTTAGCCAATTCTTGAATTTTCATCAATCCTTCGATGATTTGCTCAGGTCTTGGAGGACAGCCCGGCACATAAACATCCACAGGGATTACTTTATCGATTCCCTGTAACACGCTATAGGTATCAAAAATTCCGCCAGAACAGGCACATGCACCCACAGACAATACCCATTTGGGTTCAGCCATTTGGTCGTACACTTGCTTTAACACCGGCGCCATTTTCTTTGAAATTGTACCCATCACCATTAACAGGTCTGTCTGACGTGGGGTGAACGCCAATCGCTCAGAACCAAATCGCGCCAAATCATAGTTAGCACCCATTGTCGCCATAAACTCAATACCGCAGCAAGACGTTGCAAAGGGCAAAGGCCAAATGGAGTTAGAGCGTGCGATACCGATTACCTTATCCAGTGAAGTTGCGAAGAACCCTTGTCCTTCAATCCCTTCTGGAGCATCAACTGTTTTTACCATTTTTCGAATTATTTCTCCCACTCAAGGGCACCACGTTTCCAAACATAAATGAAGCCAAGCAGGAAGAAGCCCACAAATGCAACAACGGCACCAAAGCCTTCCCATCCCATTTCTTTAAAGTTCACTGCATAGGGATAAAAGAATATCACCTCCACGTCAAACAATACAAATAAAATGGCCGACAAAAAATACTTTACAGATACCGGGAATCTGGCATTGCCTTGATTCTCAATTCCGCACTCAAAGTTGTCTTCTCTTTTGGCGGTTTTTCTGTTAGGACCCAATAAATGGGAAATTCCCAACGTCAGCACCACAAAACCCACTGCGACACCTATTTGTATCAAAATGGGCAAGTAATCATTTGGCGTATTCATCTCTTTTGCAAATCTAATACAAGCGAATGAGGGTTTTGTTCTTTTGGGATTGAAAAAATGACTTTTTTTAATCCATTTCATCGGTATTTTTGCCAAAAACGATCTATGAACAAAAAATACTTTCGATTTGGCCTTCTAACCCTAGGAATCACCTTTGCTGGACTGGCTATTTTATCTAACGCAAGCGGCCCTGGTGGTGATCGCACGGGTGCACCGGGTTCATCGGGAAATTGCAGTGGATGTCACGGCGGAACCGCCAATTTGGGTGGTGACTTAGTCATTACCGCAGTTGACGTAATAAGTGCCAAAACAGTTACCAGTTACGAAGCGGGAAAGAAATATACAATCGGCATCAAAATGGCTGGAACATCGCTGCGTAAAGGATTCCAGGCCACGGTATTAGACGCATCTAACAAGGCCATTGGATCTGTTTCAAATGTTAGCACAGGTGCAACTTCATACACTTCTGGGACGCGTACAATTGTTGGACATAATACCCCAGGATTGGGTGTTTGGTATTTTGACTGGACAGCCCCAGCCGTTGCCGCTGGTAATATCACCATTCATGCTTCGGGTGTGGTTTCAAATGCCAACAACAACGACAATGGTGATCAAGTAATTAAAAATTCTTTCACATTGACTGCGCCTGTAAGCCAAGTCCAAAACAAACCTGAGATCGCGATTCAATTATTTCCAAATCCCAGTCACAATGAGGTTTCGTTTTCAACAACCTTATACAATATCAGTTTGGTATCTCGGGATGGAAAAATCGTGATGAAAGCAAACGAGGCAAAAACCCTGAATGTTGAGAAATTGGCTGCTGGTCAGTACTTTGTGGTTGCAAAAAATAGCCAAGATCAAATTGTTCATTTGAACTTTTTGAAGCGATAAATCACTGTTTCTTTTTTCTCTGAAATTCATTCAACGCCCGGTGATATCGCTGGGCGTTTTTGTTGTGTTCATCGAGTGAAATGGCAAAATCATGTTGGGGGGTGAGGTCTGACTTCGCACAGAAATATACGTAAGGATAAGCAGCTCCAAACAAGCAGGAATCAATAGCGTTAACACTGGGAATACACAATGCACCAATGGGTAAACCTTGGTTCAAGTAGGTGTTGTAGGGCGATACAATTTTGGTATCTCTTAGAAGTACCCTACCCGCTTTACCCCGCGCAAAAACCACAGTTGGATCTGCTTGCAATAGCATTTTTTTACGCAGTCGATTCTTGTACGTCGCAGCGATTTTCCCATATTCAGGCACATGATTGCTTTCTTTGGTAACAATGGATGCCAATGCTACCACTTCCACCGGAGTTAAATCCAATTCCTTGGCTGCCAGCATCCGCTCTTTTGTCCAAAAGTCATGCGCCTCTCCAACCAATCGATCCAAAAACTCAATGGGTGTTGTGCCTTTTTTAAACAAATAAGAATTTGGAATGGCGATGGCTTGCCAATTGTATGAGTCGATACCTTTTTCACTCAGCCATGTTTGGTGATTCCATCGTTTGTGATTCGTGGGATCCATCATTTCCTCTCCCAAATCAGTGGCTGACCAACCAAACTGTTTGGATACTCGGGTTTGAAATTGCGGCATTTCCCAATGACTGAGTATGGTAACCAACTGCTGATCCCTTTGATAGCGCACCAACAACTTGATTAAGTTCCAAATACTGGTATGCGGTTGTAACACAAGGGTTGTGGAACCTTTCACAGTCAAATCCAACCCACGCAGCCGGGCAACGCGGGCAAAAGAAAACTTTGTAGAAACGCCCAACTTCTCATCGATTAATGCATCGAAGTCAGAGTCAGAGATGGGTGTTTGATATGTCAAGGTAACATTGGAATCGTTGGTAGTATACCACCTTGGAACAAGCCAAAAAGCCAATCCTATAATCACCACAGTCACGACAATAGCAACCTTTATCCAGTTCTTTCCCATAGATCCACAAATTTGCATTTTTTTCGTTGGATTCTCGATAATTACGGCCCGTTTTCGATGTCTGTGCAGATAAAATCCCTTAGGTTTGTATTGTGAAAATCGCACTGATCGGATACGGAAAAATGGGCCAAATCATTGAGAAATTGGCTACAGAAAGAGGACATGAAATTGTGGCCAAATTCAATTCCCAAACCCCCTTTACATCTGATACCAAGCTTGATGCCGATGTAGCCATCGAATTTAGCAGTCCCGAATTGGCTACTAAACACATACAATGGTGTGTCGATCAACAAGTTCCATTAGTCACAGGCACTACAGGGTGGTACGCTGAATATGACACCATCAAACAGTATTGTACTGACCATGCTGGTTCATTGTTCACTGCAACCAATTTTAGTTTGGGAGTGAATCTCTTTTTTGAGATGAGCAAACGCATCACCCGACTGATGAACCAACAACCCTACACTACGAGCATCCTAGAAATACATCATACAGAAAAAAAAGACGCACCCAGCGGCACCGCAATCACCCTGGCTGAAAATGTCATCGAATCATCCAGTAGCTTAACCAACTGGATATTAACAACAAGTGACCAAATAATACATGAAGTTGACAGCAATACTCTGCCCATTCAAGCACAGCGAATTCCAGGTGTCCCTGGCACCCATGTTTTGCAGTTCGAGAGCGAGGTAGATATTATCAAACTTGAACACGAAGCAAAAAGCCGGTTGGGCTTCGCCACAGGTGCCGTTGTCGCAGCCGAATGGCTTTATGGAAAAACTGGCGTGTTTGGTATGCGCGACTTGCTTAACTTTGAAAACTGATCTAAGCCATGCAGAGTTTTAATTCCGATTTATTCCTCATCCTTTGGGTGATTTGCTTTGTTTTGACCCGCGTGGGCTTGTCGAAAATGTTTAAGGCGGCCGGACAGTCGCCCTACTTGGCTTGGATTCCCATCTTGAGTTGGTGGTACTGGATAAAAATTGTAGATCGACCCAAGTGGTATATGTTAGGGATGGTGATTCCCGGCGTAAACATCTTGTTTAGTTTCAACATCACGTTAGACCTTTTGCGTTCTTTTGGCCGACATGGATATTGGGAACAGTTGTTGGGAACAGTTTTCAGCTTCATCTACTTCCCCATTTTGGCCTTTAAACCCATGAAATTTTACGGTCCCGCCGGAAACAGAACTTGGAAAGAAGCGAATGTACCAAAGCATGACGGACTTCGGGAATGGGGCGATGCCATACTTTTTGCGGCCTATGTGGCAGGAGGAATGCGCGCTTTGTACTTTGACTTGTATCAGATTCCTACACCTTCTATGGAGTCGAATTTGATGGTGGGCGATTACCTAGTTGTGAGCCGTGCGAAAATTGGAATGAGAATTCCCATGACACCAATCACGGTTCCTGTTTTGGCTCCCAAACAGATCATGGGCTTCAAAGCCTACACTGACTTGGTTGAGTTGCCCTACATGCGCTTACCTGGTTGGTATACAATCAAAAATAACGATATTATCGTGTTCAACTGGCCCACGGATGACGATGCAGACGCGGATGGACTTTCGGATTACGAGCAAACAGCGGAAGGTGTAAAATTGCGTTTGCCTGCCGACAAAAAAGACAATTATGTGAAGCGTTGCGTGGGTATTCCAGGCGATCGCATCAAATTACAAGGCGGACAGATTTACATCAATGGTCAATTATTACCACGTGTAGGTAAACAGCAAAAGCGCTATTTGGCTTTGTTAAAAACGCCCATCACGGAAGATTTCCTAGAGCAGAATGAATTGGGCGATTTCAATTTCCCACCCAATGCAAAACAAATACAGGATGCAGCCCAAAAAACTGGCAAGTATATTATTCCTTACCACTTGTTTACATGGCCAGAGAATTTTGAAAAGATCAAAAATCACCCTGAGGTGATGAGCATCTTTTTGGATTCAATTGATGAGGGCTATCAACGGGTAATGTTCCCAGGGAATGTTCGTTTCAATGGACAATTACTAGATAATCATGCAGATACGTCTTTGTTTGAATTTGCTCATCCCAAATGGAACATCAACAATTACGGCGAGGTGAGACTACCCCGTCGTGGTGAAAGCATCCCACTTACAGCCCAAAACTGGGACTTTTTGAAGCTGGCTATAAACAAATACGAACATGCGAACATCGTTCAGCGCGGTGGTAAATTTTGGGCAGATGGCGGAAGCGGTGCCGAGGTAAAATCATACACCTTTAAAATGGGCTATTATTGGATGATCGGCGATAACCGATACAATAGCCTTGATTCTCGTTTCTGGGGCTATGTACCTGAAGACCATATCGTTGGAAAGCCCTTGTTTACATTCTTCAGTTTAAAGAAAGTAATGGCCATCGACCCAGAGACCAATCAGCCATTGACCAACAATGGAAATATGGAGTACAAGGTAAAGGGAATTCGCTGGAGCAAGATTTTCAGTTGGATTGAATAACCATCAATTCAACGAAATGGGTGGGATCATTTGATCCGCAGCGTTGTAGAACATCAATCCGTGCACCACTGGACTGAGCCATTCGATGATGGGCATTTCAGCCAGAATCAGCATCACATCGGATTCAGTTTCCGCTTCAATGGTACACCACCACTTATCGACGGTGTCGTTCACTGCGTACATGTGCAACGTTCCTTGTTGAAATAACTCATCAACATACTGACGCTGCTGCGGAATGCGCATAGCCATTCTCTCATTTAGCGGATCAATGTCGCTTTCTACCAGAAACAACGGCATAATTACTCGGAAATTAACGAAGGCGGAGTGAGTGAAACGGCCAATGAATGACCAACTAAATTGCCAGCAAAGTTCTTGTTATCACAATGCCAATGGGATTGTAATTGCTCAGCTTCCTCAGCAGAGAGCAAATTGAGTTTTGTTAAAATTTCTTGGGCCACTTGATACTGGGGTCCCATTTTGCCGTCATCGATTTTGATAGATATCCCCCATTTTTTATGAGGAATTGATAAGCAATAAATCCCGTCAGCACCGGTCTTTCCAACAATTCTACCGTTTGTTATACGCATCAAATCACTGCAATAGCGATTGGATCCGGCAACCAACAGCGGGTATTGGGTGACAGCTTTTACGATTCTATCACATGCATTGGTTAAGGCTTCATTTTTCCAAGGCATCGGAGAAACGAGGTTTTTGTATGCCAATGCTTGATTGTAAAGGGGCATCCCAAACGTAGGAGCCGAGCAGCCGTCTAAACCAACCTCCAATTCATTCTCTTGCACTTCGTAAAACAGCGATGTTATTTGTTTGATTTGCTGATGCAACGGGTGGCTGGCAGAAAGGTAATCCTCCAAATCCAAATGATTATGGCAGCAATGTGCTAGGAAACCCGCATGTTTTCCACTGCAATTGTTGTGCATGCAAGAAGGTTCTTTGTTGGCTTTGATCAAAGCAACAAAATCCTTTTTTAATGTTGGTTGTTGTGCTCCACACTTTAATGCATCGGAATTTAACGATATACGACCCAAAACATCATCAACAACTTCCAAGTGCATTGGTTCACCGTTGTGCGATGCACACATAATGGCCAATTCTCTATCTCCAAATCCAAAGGAATCGAATCCTCCTGAGAGCAAGAATGGTATATGCTGAAAATATTTGAGCGCAGAACGAGGAAAGGATACTTGTTGAATATCGCCCTCAGACCAAATCACATTTCCCTGTTCGTCCACGACGCAAAAGGAACCCCGATGGAAACTTTCAACCACTTCACCGCGAATATTCTCTACCAATATGGGGTTACTTGAAATTACTGTTGTCATGTTTAAAGTCTTTGTTGTCCCAACAAAAATAGCACCGCCATACGCACCGCTACCCCATTTTCTACTTGTTGCAAGATGATACTATGGTCACTGTCAGCGACATCACTGCTAATCTCCACACCGCGGTTGATTGGACCTGGGTGCATGATACAAATTTCTTTGTCTAGGGCATTGAGTTTGTCCATGGTTAAACCATACAGTCTCGAATACTCTTTGAGTGATGGGAAGTATCGTTGATCTTGACGTTCCAATTGGATGCGCAGCATGTTGGCCACATCGCACCAGCGAAGGGCTTCTTCAAGGTTATGAGAAACTTTCACACCCAATGCATGAATGTGCTTGGGAATTAAGGTAGCGGGACCGCAGACCATAACTTCCGCACCAAGTAATTGGAGGCAATAAATGTTGCTTAACGCCACTCTAGAGTGCAAGATATCGCCTATGATTACTACTTTTTTCCCTGCTACATCGCCGTATTGTTCCCTGATTGAATAGGCATCCAACAGGGCTTGTGTGGGGTGTTCGTGGGTGCCATCGCCCGCATTGACTATTTGCGCATCGATATGTTTAGAAAGGAAAACGCAGGCACCTGGCGCTGGGTGACGCATCACCACCATATCTACCTTCATCGACAAAATGTTATTCACGGTATCGATGAGGGTTTCACCTTTTTTCACGCTGGATGAAGAGCTAGAAAAATTGATGGTATCTGCCCCAAGTCGTTTTTCTGCCAATTCAAACGAAACTCGCGTTCTGGTAGAATTCTCAAAAAACAAATTGGCGATGGTAATATCTCTCAGGGCAGGTGTCTTTTTTACTGGCCCGTTGATCAATGTTTTGAAATTATCAGCGGTTTCGAATATGGTTTGAATATGCGATTCGCTCAAACCCTTGATTCCGAGTAAATGTTTTATGGGTGCGTTCGCGGTCATTCTTTTTTACTTAAAAGCCAAACTTGTTGTTGGTCTTCTGTCCAATCAACTTTTACATGTTCTCCGGTACTTCTTGAATCAACAACTACTCCAACGTAATTGGGCGATATAGGCAGCTCTCTTTGGAATCTTCGATCTACCAAAACCATCAATTCTACTTGTTTGGGTCTTCCAAAACTCATTAATGCATCAATGGATGCGCGAACACTTCTACCGGTGTACAGGACGTCATCTACCAAAACAATATTTAAATTCTCGGTGGAAAAATTGATGTGTGACTTTTTAGGCATGAAAATCTCGCCTCTGCCAATGTCGTCTCGGAAAAACGTATGATCCAATTCTCCGTATTTCAGGGCATTATCGGGCTGCAATTCGGTAATGAATGCGGTCAGTTTTTTTGCCAAATCCACCCCTCGCGGTTGCAATCCGATGATGGCAGTTTGCGCAAAATCGCCATGCGCTTCGATCAATTGCAGGGCGAACCTCTTGAGTATGAGGTTCAACTTATGGGTGTCGATGAGCAGTTTAGGTTGGCTCATTGGATAATAATATTACAGTATCGAATTCATCCTTAGACAAGGCGATGACCGACAGTCGGGGCTGTCGCAGCAATCCCATTTGCATTAGTCTAGGATCTGATTTCATGGTTTGGAGAGACACGGGATTTTTTAACTGATACGCGGGTTTTACATCAACCACAACCCAGGCAGTTTCATCGGTTGTAGGATCTTGGTAATGGGTTTTGATAACTTCGGCCACGCCCACAACTTCTTTACCTTCATTGCTGTGATAGTACAAACACAAATCGCCCAATTCCATCGCCATCAAATTATTTCTGGCTTGGTAATTCCGCACACCATCCCAAAAGGTTGATTGGTCTTTGTTGAATTGTTCCCAGCTGTACTTGAAAGGCTCAGATTTAATTAGCCAAAAGTTCATAATGGCAAAGTAATATCAAACCACACGAACTGCAAACCTTATGATGAATATTGAATCACCAATTTATTGACAATTTGACGAATGATTAAAAAAATGACAAAATAAGTTCTGATAATTTGCCAATCCGAAATATTTGTTGTTCATTTACAAATCAAATAATTGTCAATTTTTTTAACAATGTTCCTCAAAGAAAACCTCAAACTCCTGCGCAAACGCCGCAAACGAAGTCAAGAAGACGTAGCCAAAAGTCTTAACATCACCCGTTCGGCCTACAACAGTTACGAAAACGGTGTTGCGGAACCGGGGATTCAGATTCTTATCCGTTTATCGGAATTTTTTCAAATCAATATCGACAAGATGTTAAAGACCGATTTGGAACGATTGGGTGAAATGCAATTGTCTCAGTTGGAAAAAGGATTTGATTTGGATTTGACAGGAACGCGTTTGCGGGTGTTGACCACATCAGTAAATGTGGAGAATGAAGAGAATATAGAATTGGTCCCATTGAAAGCAAAAGCGGGATATGCCACGGGATATGCAGATCCAGACTATATCAAATCGCTGCCAGCGTTTAACCTTCCCTTTTTGTCGGCGAATCGAAAATACCGAAGCTTTCCCATTTCGGGCGATAGCATGCCGCCTGTTTCAGACGGTGCTTTTGTTACCGGTGAATACATTCAAGATTGGAACATGGTGAGAAATGGTCACCCTTACATTGTGGTTACTCAGGATGATGGCATTGTATTTAAGGTTTTATACAATCGCATCGAAGAAGATGGTACGTTTTTATTGTGCAGTACCAACACTTTATATAGTCCATACACCGTAAAGGTGCACGACATCCTTGAAATTTGGAAATTTGTCAATTATATCAACCCCAAATTCGAAGAACCAAATACCACGGAAACCACGGATATTGGGCCGGCTATTCGCATGATTCAGCGGGAAATCGGGCTGATCAAGGACAAGGTAAAAAACATTGAAGAGAAGATTTGAGTGTGAAAACACAATTACTCTGTAGAGAATGATTCAGATTCGGTGGATTCGTTTTATTTTTGCCGTCACTTTATTCAAAAGAAATGAAATTCGGTAAAAAAGAATATCTCAACTGGTACAGAAGCATTTTGTTGCAACGTCGTTTTGAAGAAAAAGCGGCACAGTTATACGGACAGCAAAAAATCAAAGGCTTTTGTCACTTGTACATAGGTCAGGAAGCCATCACCGCAGGGATGATGACGGCGATCAAATTTGGAGATAAGGTCATCACGGCTTACCGTGACCACGGCCATGCATTGGCTATGGGAGTAAGTGCCAATGCTGTTATGGCTGAACTGTACGGAAAAGAGACCGGTTGTACTGGCGGTAAGGGTGGCTCTATGCACATGTTTTCAAAGGAACACAACTTTGTTGGTGGACATGGTATCGTTGGTGCTCAGATCCCAATGGGTGCAGGTTTGGCATTTGCCGAGCAATACAACAACACAGGCAATGTTAGTTTGACATTCTTCGGAGACGGTGCAGCCAGACAGGGTGCATTGCACGAGGCCTATAATATGGCTATGTTGTGGAAATTGCCCGTGGTTTTCATTTGTGAAAACAACCAATACGCCATGGGAACAAGCGTTGAAAGAACCACCAATTTGTTGGATATTTATAAGATTGGTTTGGGATACGACATGCCTAGCTTCCAAGTGGATGGCATGAAGTGTGAAACTGTTCACGAGGCCATCTACAATGCTTGTGAGCATGCTCGTTCAGGCAAAGGTCCGGTTTTCTTGGAAATCAAAACGTATCGTTATCGCGGACACAGTATGAGTGACCCTGCGAGTTACCGCACCAAGGAAGAGGTGGCCGACTACAAAACCAAAGATCCTCTAGAAACCACCAAGGCAACTATTTTATCCAAAAAGTATGCAACTGAAAAGGAATTGGATGCCATGGAAGAAGAGATCATTCAGGAAGTAAATGCCAGCGTAGAATTCGCAGAGAACTCAGCCTATCCTGATGCATCTGAACTTTACACAGATGTATACGTTGAAAACGACTATCCTTACATTACTGACTAATCACGAAATTTCTTATATTCGCGCCTTCTTATTTCTATTATGAACATCAAAGAGAGTATTTCATCCATTCAATCTAGTATAAAATCCTACTACGAAGCCAACACCAAACGTGTTCAAATCATTGGTCTTGCAGCCATCGCCATTATTGGCGCTAGTGTATATTGGTTCCAATTTTACATGCCAAGCCAAGAAAAGGAAGCAGAGGTAAAATTTGCAAAGCTGTGGCATTATTTCAAAACTGATTCATTGGATGTTGTATTGAAAGGTGACAAAGCCAACAAAATCATGTCGGCCGTTGAAATCGCCAACAAATACGGAATGACCACCAAAGGAAAAGAAGCTAGCTTGATGGCAGGATTGGCTTACTTGAAAAAAGGTGAATTTCAGAAGGCTTTGGATTACTTGAACGACTTTAACGGTGGTGACGCTATTTTGGGTCCTTCTACCATCGCTGCAAAGGCTGCTTGTTATAGCGGTTTGGGTGAATTGTCAAAAGCCGCCGATTTGTATGAAAAGGCAGCCAAATTGGGTGATAACGAATACACCAGTACTTACTACCAGAAAGCAGCTATCCATTACGAATTGACAAAGGATTACTCGTCTGCATTGAGTTGCTACGAAACTTTGGAGAGTAAGTATAGCAGCACGCGTGAGGGACAAGAAGCGGAAAAATACATCTATCGCCTCAAGGGTTTGATGGGTGAATTGAATAAATAACCAGTCCGGTGGCTACATCGATTTCTTCATCACCTTCACCTACTTTTTCTTTTAATGACGAACACTACATAATTGGTGTGGTGACGGCTTCATGGAACAACCATATCACAGATGTATTACAGCAGGGTGCGTTAGATGTTCTAACAAAAGCGCAAAGAGAACAATCCATTGAAATTATTGAGTTCGCTGTACCTGGCGCGTTTGAAATCCCTACAGCAGCACAGTGGCTCTTCGAAAATGGATGCGATGCAGTAATCAATTTGGGTTGCGTAATTAAAGGCGACACTCCACATTTCGATTATGTTTGTAATGCTGTGACCGATGGCATTGCCCAGTTAGCGCTTAAACACAGTAAGCCCTGTATTTTTGGCATCATTACAACCAACAATGAGCAACAAGCTTTCGATAGAGCTGGTGGTTCGTTGGGCAACAAAGGCGCGGAAGCTGCAGAAGCTGCCCTCTGGATGTTATTGGCAAAATCTTCTTTAGAATCTTAATTCTCACCATACCCTACCCTTTATTCAATGGCAAACGAAATCGACAAAGTAGCAGAAAGCTATGCCGACCAGCTGAGTGTAGCTGAACATTTGATCGCCCAAAACACCGAAGAAATCTCTTTGGAATCGCAATATGCGAACCTAAGCAAAGACGAATTGGTAGCAGCGGCCAAAGAGCTCATGCACGCAACGGATGTGAAAAAAGCCTATCAACAATTGCAAGCACTAAGAAATGTGTTTGAAGACTTGTTGGCCCAAGAGCGTCCCGGCATGATTAGACAATGGGTAGAAGATGGCAAGGATCCCCGAGATTTTATCGCACCAGCAGACGAACATAAAGCAAACCTCAATCAGGTCATTGCCGAATTCAAGAAACGTAGAGAAGAAGAACGCAAGCGTGCTGAAGAAGAAAAACTACACAACCTGAATCAAAAACGCCTGATACTTGAAAAGATCAAAGCGTTGGTAGAGTCGGAAGAGAACGATCACAGTTTGGACGTATTGCGCGAATACATGCGTCAATGGAGAGAGATTCGACATATACCCAAAGAGTTTCATGAGGAGTTATATACTTCTTACAAGGTATACATTGACAAGTTCTATAACCAGTTATCGGTCTTTAACGAACTGAAGGAACTAGACAAAGACAAGAATATTGAAATCAAAATCGACTTGATCAAGCGTGCAGAACAGCTGAAGGATGAACCCAACATTCGAAAAGCGCTGCTACAATTGAACAAATATCATGAGGACTGGAAAAATACGGGTCCAGTGAGGGCGGAGATTTCGGATGATATTTGGAAGCGATTCAAAGCGGCCTCTGACATTGTCATTGATGCAAAAAAAGCGGAACAAGCACAAATAGATGCGGAGCGCCAAAAGAATTTGGACAAGAAAACCGTGTTGATTGAAAAAGCGGAGACCACCATCGCCGTTTTACCTACTCAACCCAAAGAATGGGCAAAAATTGCGAAGGAATTGGATGAGTTAATGCTTGAGTGGAAGAAAATCGGGCCGGTGCCAAGTGATAAAAATGAGGAGGTTTGGACAAAATTCAAAGCCATTAGGAATCAATTTTATGGTGAGCGCAAGCATTTCTTCAAAGACTTGAACTCCAGTAAGAAAGACAATCTTTCTCGTAAAATGGAATTGTGTGTAAAAGCAGAGGCGTTGAAAGATTCAAATGAATTCATGAAGACGTCTGACGCTTTACAAAAATTGCAAGATGAATGGAAAACTGTTGGGCCAGTTCCTGAGGAACAAAACGAACTCGTTTGGAAGCGATTCAGGGCAGCGTTTGATCATTTCTATGCAAGGAAAAACGAATGGTTCAAACAACGTAAAGCCGAAGAAAGTGGTGCCATTCAAAAGAAAAAGGATGTTTTGTTGGGCTTAGAAGCATTGAAAGCCAACCAAACGATTGACCATCAGTTGTTGTTCCAAGAATTGAAGGCATGGCAAAAGCAATGGAACGATGCGGGATTCGTTTCAGGAAAGACTTATCAGCAGTTAAATAAGACTTATCAAGCGCTGGCCGACGAAATCTTCAATCGCTTCAAATCTGTAAGCAATACACAAAGAAGCACCATGCAAAAAGAGCATTTTAGTCAGTTAGCCCAATCGGGTGACGGACAAAAGCGCTTGCAAATGGAAGAGCGGAAGATCAAAGAGAAAATCGCCAAGTACAATGATGAAATCGCTACGATGGAAAACAACAAGGCGTTTTTCAAGCATAGCAAAAATGCTGAAGCGGTTACAAAGCAATTCGACGATAACATTGCAAAGGCCAAAGACATGATTGCCAAGGCACAGCAAGAGTTAAAAATGTTGAAAAGCGTTTCATCATGAGCCTTCAGGGCCTTTTTGGAATCCTAGATTATCTCATTTATTTGGTTCGTAGCACGAACCGCCACGGCGTACACTCCCCTTTTGTCTATCACTTTACTGATCATGTCCTATATGGAAAATCGCCCTGCGAATATGAGGCGGCTGCAGAGATGTGCAGAAAACGCATGGTACAGTCGTCCCTCAAAGTAGACTTCGGCAGCCAATCGCAGCGTTTGAGCAAATTGGCTTTGAATGTTATTCCTTCGGCCAAACACAATCGTTTGCTATTTCGCTGGATCCAAGATCAACAATTGGGCAAGCACATTGTAGAAATTGGCAGTAGTTTCGGTGTTACGCCACTTTATCTACAACGCGGTCCTCAGTCCTTTTCTCGTTATTGGGTATTCGATCGGCAATCGGCGGTCCTCAAGATTACTGATTACAATTTGCGTGAATACGACTGTAATGAGACGATAAATCAAATTCAATACCAACAAGTTGATGAGATCATGGAGCAGTTAGCGGCAATTGAGGACGGCCAGTTGGATATGTTGATCATCAATGAATCCTTGGAACCCGATTCTTTTTGGCGATTGATGGATTGGGTTACTCCTAAACTCGGCCCCAATTGCAGCATTGTCATGACAACCTTGCGCAAGTCCGAATCACAGCAACTACTATGGCAACAGCTTCAAAATCAAAAAGAAATCACTGTTGGGATTGATTTATTTGCGATGGGCATGGCTTTTGCTAGAAAAACGCAGGTGAAAGAGAATTTCATTCTTCGATACTAACATGAAATATACACACAAAGTACGGGTTCGATACGCTGAATGCGATCAAATGGGGTTTTTACACCATTCTATTTATGCGCTCTATTTGGAGGAGGCAAGAACAGAACAAATGAGATCGAAAGGAATCACTTACAAAGAGATGGAGGAAAGTGGTTTAATCATGCCGGTAAGAACGATGAATATTGAATTTAAGAAGGCGGCAAGGTATGACGACCTTTTGAGTATTGAAGTTTGGATTCCTGAAAAACCGGTTATTCGCTGTGTTTTCCACTATCGAATTCTGAATCAGCACGATGAATTATTGGGAACGGCTTCCATGGAAATGTTTTACGCACGAAAATCTGATTTGCGTCCGGTGAAAGTTCCACAGATTATTATCGACAAATACAATTTTTAACACTTTATTGCCAATCGGGAACCATGGGCTATTACAAATCCATCAAAAATCACATTGATTCAGCCTCAGACAACAAACTGTCTGACGAGGATTTTTTTAATAGCAATGAACCCCAACCCGGCGATACAGAGGAACAGCATCCGTTTATTCTTTATCTGAAGCGAACGCGTTTAAAAGCATTACAGGGAGAAAGCATTTACAATGTAGGCAAGTATTTTTTCAGGTCGATGTTCATGGAAAACCTGAATACCCGAGCATCGAGTTTGAGTTTCAACTTCTTCTTGGCCTTATTTCCTGCGTTGATTTTCTTACTCACTTTGATCGGTTATTTGCCATTGCATGGTTTAAAAACCCAGTTTATTCAAGAGTTGTCGCGCGTACTACCCAAGCAAACCTTCCGTGAAATTCAAGAGACGATACTAGAAATTCTGAATAAACAGAACTCAGGTTTGTTGTCGTTCGGTTTTATCACAACCATTTATTTCGCATCAAATGCATTTCATTTGCTGATCAATTCGTTTAATCGACGTCTTCCCTTTGCCAAAAAGAAAAACTGGTTACAAGTACGCGGCAAGGCGATTTTCATGACATTTTGGATCAGTTTATTGATTATCACTGCCTTGTTGTTGTTGACTTGGGCCTTCCAAAGTGTTGAGTACATCACTGAGCATGATTGGCCATTGGCGAGTGTTTACTCATTCATTATTGTTTTGCTGGAATATTTGGTGTTGGCTGCACTCTTTCAAATTGGTATTTCCAGTATTTATTATTTTGGTCCTTCCAATACAAAGCGATGGCGTTTTTTAAGTGCGGGCAGTATTGCAGCCACCGTACTGGGTGGAATATCCACTTTGGCGTTTGGTATGTATGTCAATAATTTCAATACTTACAACAAGGTTTATGGATCAATTGGTGCCATCATTGCCTTGATGATTTTGATCTACATCAACATTTTAACAATCATTGTAGGATTTGAGCTCAATGTGAGCATTGAAAAGGCCCTGGCGCAAAAAGAGCGTAGGGATGCAAAACTCGTCGGTTAACCGACAAAAATCTTCTCTACAAAACCATCTCCCATGCGCTCATTGATGGTTTTAAGTAGCGTATCTCGCTGTAAAAACATCTCATTTTTTAATGGCGCTTGATCAAAGTTCACATACAGCGTTTTGCCCCTCATGGAAATTTTTGAGGTGTGTTTGGAAATCAGTGGACCTACTATATCTGTCCAATGTTTAACCAATTCAATTTCATTGTGCTTTTGTGTCAGGTGGTAACGATCATTCATTCGTTTCACCACATCTGCAATGGACTTCTCTTTTCTATCGGGCACGTCTTTCCTTGGCAGATCAATCATATACTACGAAGTTAGTTACTAGCCAATTTGCTTTTGCGGAAACCGTAAGAAAAATATACCAACAACCCTATTCCAAACCACCCGAAGAACCAATACCAATT
>JAHEMG010000138.1:0-2322 GCA_024643755.1 Flavobacteriales bacterium
GGTTGTCTTTGGTTGCGAACGCGATGAATGTACTTGCATTTTCTGGTGCATAGGGATGCGGAAATCCATCGGTCATAAACTGCGCAATTTTTGGATTGTTGGCGTAGTGCACGAGTGATTGGATATCGTTATCGCTCCAAGGTCTGAGGGTAAATGTCATATCCTTGAATCAATCGAAGAAAAAGAAGAAATACAGGGCTGCGTGGCTGGCTTTCATGCTTTCGTAGTAACCGATGGTGCTACGGCTGCTGTTCGTTACACGGCCATCTTCTGTGTAACCTAGCGTAGATCTTGAGCTATTCATGATTCTGCCATCCTCTATGTAGCCGATGGTACTCCGACTACTATTCATTACCCTGCCATTTTCCAAATACCCAATGGTGGAACGAGAACTATTCATGATTCTGCCATCCTCTATGTAGCCGATGGTGCCGCGACTGCTATTCATTACCCTGCCGTTTTCTATGTAACCCACAGTTGAGCGCGAACTATTCATCAATCGTTGTGCATCGGAGCCCAAGAACAACAACATCAAAAACCCGAACAAGAGCCATTTTTTCATTTTGCGTAATTGTATGTATGGCGAAATATACACATTGTTACATAAAATCTGTCATTTGATGCATTTACGGATTATCGCAAAAATGCGCTTCGGGAATTACGGATTATCACAAATGCTATCTGTTTCATTTTTATAGTTTTGTGTTTATGAAGTATTTGGTTTTTCTTATGATTGTCCTCAGCGGATGTGGGGTTACGCCTCGTTACCATCAGCGCGGTTTTCATGTATCATGGTTGGACAATGCGAGATTATCAGGTAGTTCAAAGGATGGGGTTAAAACAACCCAAAATCGCCATTCAAAAAGCGAAAACGTTCGATTGGAAAATCACGAAGTGGCCGGGGAATCCAAAGCAATCGTTGTTGATTCAATCATTGCTCTGCAGGGATCACAGGGGCCTATAAATCGCTATTTGAATCAGGGATCGCCTGCGAAACATCGCCCTATACATGTTCACTCATCGCCCTTGAAATCAGTGATCACGGGTCATGCCCCTAAACCCAAAGTAAGTATTTTTAAACCCAAAGACCGGGAGGGTAGATTGGAGCTAATCGCAATGATTTGCTATTCCATTGGCCTTGCGATGGTTTTGGTTTCTTGGGCATTGGCCAGCGAATGGATCTTTGGCATTGGTGCTTTTTTATTGGCCGGCGGAGCGATTGTTGTTTTGGTATTGGGGCTAAACAATATTACCCGGGCCTATGTGGGCTATATGACCATTTTTACCTTGTTGGGGGCGATTTATATGCTAGCAAGATTTGGGTGGCTTGACGATTTAATTAGTGCGTGGAAGCCTTGATTACATCGCTTCGAGATCTGATTTTTCTAAAGTGCTGATGTCGGTTTCAGTGGGATCTGACAACTCAGCCACGCGGTTGCTTTGGTGCTCAAGGAGCTTTTCAAACAAATTTCGTGCATAGCGGGCATTGCCAAATTTGCGGTCGGCCCCGGTCAATTGCGCTTCAAAATGCGCTTCCAAGGCTTCGGCCATCCCATCGCCCAATCGGTACTCGTTTTTAGCGCAAATCTTCGAGAAAATCTCTACCAGGTCTTTGGCGCTGTAGTTGGGGAACTCAATGTATCTGGAGAATCGACTGCTCAAGCCGGGGTTTGAATCGATGAATTGGTGCATCTCTTCGGCATAGCCCGCCACAATCACCACAAAGCGATCACGATCGTCTTCCATGCGTTTCAACAATACATTTACTGCCTCATCGCCATAGCTGTCTTCACTGTCTTGTGGTGCTAAGCTGTAGGCCTCATCGATGAACAAAACCCCGTCCATGGCTTGGTTGATGATGCCTTCGGTTTTCATGGCGGTTTGACCCAAATAGCCCGCCACCAATTCTGTGCGATCCACTTCTACCAGGTGTCCTTTTTTGAGGATCCCCAATTCTTTGAGGATGCCCGCGTACAATCGGGCCACGGTAGTTTTTCCGGTTCCGGGTGCTCCTGTGAACACGCTGTGTAAGGATACTTGAACGGCTTGCATGCCTTTGGCCTTGCGCATTTGTTGCACTTTGATCAAGTTGCTCAAGCTTTTGATTTGCTCTTTTACTTCGGCGATGCCCACCAACGCTTCCAACTCTTCAAAAGGATCGCTGTTTGTGGCACTGCCGCTGCCCTTGCCCGATGAGGCCTTGCCGGTGGTTGCGGGTTCTGCGGGTTTGGGCGGTTTTACGGGCTCTGGGGCCGATGCGGGTTTATCGGAAGTGGGTTTGTCTTCAAACTCATCGGCAATCACCACCAATCGGTCTGTTTC
>JAHEMG010000138.1:2332-3619 GCA_024643755.1 Flavobacteriales bacterium
AGTCTTCTTTGCTTTCGATGTTGGAAATCCGGTATGGCTGTCGTTCCCCCTTCACTTTGAACGAAATGTATCGCACATCGTTGATCGCATCGAGTCCGGGCGACAAATCTTTGATTTCATTGGGCTGAATCATGAGCCCGTTGTAATAGGTTTTGAAGATGATGAATCCCCCAAAAATGTAGGCCCGGCAGTTGTTGAGGTCCGTGCCGCTGGCTTTCACTTTTCCGTATTCGCAATCTACCCACCAGTAAATGGGTCGGGCGGTAAACGATTTAAAACCCAACCACAGGTAAAAGGGGATGAGGTCTTCGTTTTTGCGGTGTTGTCGCTGGTTCACCACTTTGTGGAAGTGTTCCATGGCGGTGGTGTTGGTATCGAGGTTACACAGGGCGATGAGCAATCCATAGCGCGATACTTTGATCACGTTTTCCCAGTGCACTTCTTGTTGGTCGATGTTGTTGATCCAATCGCTATAATGGGGTCCGGCCGTTTCTGCCCAAATGGGTTGCAGTTCATTGGGTGGAAGCAGCAGGTGTTTGATGGTGAGGGTGATGGCTTCGAGGTCTTCATTGCCAATTTCGGCGTCTTCGAGCAAGTGTTTGGCTTGTACTTTGGCCAGCGCGAGGTTGCGGGGTTTGGCGGCAATTTCTTCGGCCACGGGTATGTTGAGTGCGCTGATCATGGCTCCCATTTTTTGCATTACGGGGAGTGATGCGCCGAGGAGTTGTGCCCAGTCCTTGAGAGCTTTCCAGAGGATTCGTTTGTTGTTAGCGATGGTTGATGCGCCTTCGGTACAGGCTTCACCAATGTCCATTACATCCACTGCTTGTATTTGATCGTGTTCGCGTTCATCGAAATAGGCCGACAATGCTAAAAGGTGGGTGTTCTCTCGTTTCGTGAAAAGAAATCCAAGTTGTTTATCGGACTCGTCAATCAAATTTAAAATGGATGTATGCATAGCGCCCCCGCAAGATATTTTGTTTTTTGTGAAAAAGGATTGCTTTATTCTATGAATGGCAATTGGGGAATCTGTGTTTTGCGGATTATCGCACCATCAGCGGCAGGGTTTCGGCGTGGTTTTGGGTCTCTATGCGAAGGGTGTATGCACCACTGGGGAGTGTTTGGGGCAGGGCGATGTGGGTTGGGTTGTTGATGTTGCCTTCGTTGTTGAATGTGTAGCTGAAAAGGATTCGTCCCATCGCATCGCAAAGAACAGCGGAAGAGATGGCGCGGTTGTTTTCGGCGTGGGTGGTTTGCAGGGTGATGGTTGATCCGGCCGCAACGGGG
>JAHEMG010000143.1 GCA_024643755.1 Flavobacteriales bacterium
TGGATAAGTGTAAATTCTCTCATGACGAAATTGGTGTGTGTGTTGTAACTTGCCGAGGACAATGGAATCGAATCACAGTTCTCTGCGCGAAGTGCTGAACAGTATAGCAAGTATACAGCACAAATTGGTAAATGACCAAACCCAAACGTTGGATTCAGACATTTTGATGGAATTAAAGGGGCTGGCGGCTCGTTTGTACCTGGAGAGCGACATTGAATTGTTGACGATGTCGTTTCCGGAGTCTGAAGCGGTTGTCGCACCGGAAGCGGTTGTTTCGACGCCCGAAGTGGTTGTTTCTGCGCCCGAGGTGGTCCCTGCGTTTATTCCCGAAGTGGAGCACGTTTTTGAACCAGCGGTTGTTGAAGTGGATCCAGTTGTGGAGGTGGTTCCGGTTGTTGAGGTGGCTCCAGTTGTTGAAGTGGCTCCGGTTGTTGAGGTTGCTCCAGTTGTGGAGGTAGCTCCGGTTGTTGAGGTAGCTCCGGTTGCACCTGTGGCGCCCGTGGTGGTTGAAACGCCACGCGTAGAAAGTGCGCCGGTTTCAGGATTTACCGTAGATTCAGTCATTGGTCAAATGCCTTTGAGCCGCAGGTTTGAATTCTCCAATATTCTGTTTGGGGGCAACATGGAAAAAATGGGTCTGTTCATCCAGCAAATTATCGATGCTCCCAATGCGGCAGGACGGTTAGATGTGTATGATCACTGGTACGAAGAGTGTCAGTGGCGTAGACGGGATGAATCGGCGGGCGATATGTTGAGAATGATCAAACGCATTTTCGCTTCTTAAGTCGGCGTTGGGGCTCTGTCTCCAACATGCTCAGAACAATTAAAAAATACCCTTTTTTATCGCCGCTTTTGGGGTTGCTAATGGCGTATTGTTTGGTGGCTTCAACCCATGTTTACGATGGCTTGGATTGGGGTTGGTTGTCGGGCGTCCTTTTACTCTCGCTGCTAATCATTGGCTATTTGTTTGGTTACAGGCGATTTCACGGAGGGTGGCGTTTGGCATCCGTTTGTTTGTTTCATTTGGTTTTAGGAATTTGGTGGTTTGGGGATGATGCTACGCGCGCAAAAGCCGTTGAATGGCCCTGGAAGCAGGGTGGAAGGGCCGGTGGATCAGTTGTTCTGCTCGAAGTAAGGGATTCTTGGTTGGCTGGGCCTATGGGTATCAAGGGTACAGTTTATTGTTTGGGTTGGCGTGGTGGGCAGCGAAAAATGCAACCCTTGGATTTGTGTTTTCGGGTTTCGCTCAAGGACTCTGGGCTAAAGGCGCCTGCCATGGGGCGGTATTGGGTGCCATCAGCCGCAGTAAATCGCTATGGCGATGCGGAAATTCCGGGCGAGCCCAATTGGAGAGCCATTATGCGTTCTTTGGGTATGGCGGGCTATGTGCAATACGGTGATTTTTGGCGATATGCGGATGGACCAGAAACGGAAGTGGGTTTCGCTTATACACTGAGGTCGCAGTTGTTGGTATGGTTGCATAGAGAGTTTTACTTGCGCATGGATTCAAAGCATGCCGGTTTGGTTTACGCGATGTTGCTGGGCGATAAGTCTGGGTTGGACCCCCAAATGGAAGCACAATTTGGGTCGGCCGGACTCCTCCATGTACTTGCGGTATCGGGTATGCATGTTGCGTTGATCATGGGGGCGTTGTTTTGGATTTTTTCGGGATTTGGTGCCCGCGGCAATCCGGGATTGGTTTTGTTGGGGATGTTGCTTGCCGCGGGCTGGGGGTATACCTTCCTTACGGGAGCCGGGGCTTCTGTGGTCCGCGCAATGATCAGTGCAACGTGGATGTGGTTGGGGAAATATGCCATGAAACGCAAACAATCCTTGATTCACGTGTTGACAGGTTCTGCCTATTTGCAGTGGTTGTTTGATCCTGCCTGTGTTACACAAATGGGTTTTCAATTGAGTTACTTAGCGGTATTGGGTATCGCCCTGTTTCAGCCATTGGTTACTGCGCGATTCTCGGAAGGGTCGGTTTGGCGACGTTGGCTAACAGAGAACATCGCTTTAACACTGTCCGCCACGCTATTTACATTGCCCTTGTTGCTCTGGCAATTTCATCAATTTCCTACGTGGTTTTTGTTGGGGAACTTGGTCTTGTTGCCGCTGTTTTCAATCTGTGTATATATTGCTTTGGGCTGTTTGGCTTTGGGGTGGATTCCTTTTCTGGGCGATGCTTTGTATGCCGTGTTCGATGCCTGTTTGGACGGGCTGTTGGCGTTGTTGGGTATGGGTGAGCGGTTACCAATTCCACAGCTCAATGCCTTGCCAATGGATGGCTGGGATTTGTGTTTGATGTCGTTGCTACTGGCTTGTTTGTGCAAATGGCTGATGCAACGCTTAGCGATGCAAGTATCGCCCAGTGATGTGGAGCGACGGTCCTGGTATCGATTCAATTATCGCAGGCCATCGCTGTTGTTGTCGGGCTTGTTGTTTTTGGGTCTATGGGGACATTTGGAGTGGCAGCGTAATTTGAGGGCTAGGCAAATCACCCAATTTCAATTCCATTTGGGGAGGGAAGTGGTTTTGGTAAAAAAGAGAGCCTCCAATCTGCAGGTAATTGGCTATTGGCGAAATATGCAAAAGCAGCGTCGCGCTTGGCAAAAATTGCAAATCTATGCCACTCAAAACGGTGTGGCGCACGTGGAATGGATAAACCGATTACCTTTGTACTATGACTGATTTGTTGCGAATTGAAAGGGATGGTGCGGTGGCTCATCTGGTGCTAAATAGACCGGAGAAGCGCAATGCGTTGAGTGCCGAACTGGTGAAAGAGATGCATGAGGCTATGCTACAGTTAAATGCGGATGAGCACATTCGTGTGGTTGTGATTTGTTCGGCAGATAAGCCCTTTTGTGCGGGTGCCGATTTGGGTTATTTAACACAGTTGCGCAACAATACACTGGAAGAAAATGAGACCGATTCCCAGCGGTTAAGAGCTTTGTTTGATGCCATCTACCTTTCGCCGAAATATATAATTTCACAAGTGGAAGGCCCAGCATTGGCCGGTGGTTGTGGTTTGGCGATGCTGGCAGATTATTGCATCGCTACACCGGAGGCCACATTTGGGTATACTGAAGTGAAGATTGGTTTCATTCCTGCCTTGGTAATGGTCTATTTGCGCGAAAAAGTGGGTGGTGCGGTGATGTCGGATATCTTGTTAACCGGTAGGGTGTTTGGTGCGATGGAAGCCCAATCGATGCAGTTGGTTCAACGGGTGGTGCCGGCCGATGAAATTGGCGATGTGGTTTTGACGCATGCCAAACAAATTTGTGAAACAACATCGCCACAAGCCGTGGCGAAAGTCAAAGCAATGATGAGGGCGATACCGAGTATGGATCGGAGTGAGGCGTTGGACTATGCAGCTAATCAAAATGCTGTGGCCAGAGCCAGTGAAGATTGTAAGAAGGGCATTGATGCTTTCTTGAATAAACAACCCTTAAATTGGTCTAAATCATGAGACTGATCGATACCCATTGTCATCTTTACAGCGAACAATTTAACGAGGATCGCGATCAAGTAATTGTAAATGCCAAACGCATGGGGGTGGATCGCATATTATTGCCCAATGTGGATTTGCAAACGGT
>JAHEMG010000147.1 GCA_024643755.1 Flavobacteriales bacterium
TCTTGCTTGGGGCGATTTGCCTTGGGGGATGCGGCCAATCAAGCAATCCCCGCAACGATGCCTCCATCGTGTGGATAAAGAACCACTACGCCACACTCTTTCGGGTAGGCCATTCGCCAACTGATAGTTTCTTGGAGGTGTATTCCGATGCCAAATCGCACAAAACCATCGGTCGGTTCTTTTGGGGAAAATCTAAAGTCATTGAGGGCTATGAAAAACTCACATCCAGAGAGAGAATTGTGAGCTTATCGGCCATACATACTGGCATGTTGGCAGAGCTAGATGCCCACGGCGCCTTGGTTGGCGTAGAATCCACAAAATATATCGCCCACCCGGCCCTGCTGAACAATCCCTTCCTAAAAACCCTATACGAAGTAGCGCCCGACGGTCCGATCGTCCCTGAAAAACTCGCCCTATCCCAACCTAAACTTGTCTTTGGCAGTATCAGCAGCATCGAAGACAAGCAAGCGATTGAGCGATTAGGCAAGCAGAAATTTTCGGTCATTTGGTGCAACAACCACCTCGAGAACCACCCTTTGGGCAGAACTGAATGGATCATCGCTTTTGGCTGGGTCATGGGGAAGGCGAGCGCGGCCCAAACCCTATTTGATTCGGTACAGATCAACTACGAACAAATCGCAGCACAGGCGAAAAAGGCAGCCATTTCGCCACCGAAAGTCATTGCCAACTGCGCTTACAATGGCGTGTGGTTTATCCCTCAAAACGCCTCCTATGTAGCACAACTCATCCGCGATGCGGGCGGCGAACCCATCACGGTAGAAATGGGCGCTGGCAGCAACGTTATCAACCTAGAAAAAGCCATTACGTTGTTTCGCGATGCTGATATTTGGATCAACACCGACCTCTGTAACACCTTGCGGTGTTTGGAGCAGAGCGATCCGCGGATTGTGAACATCAAAGCGTTTAAGAACCGACGCGCATACCATTTCAACAAACAATTACAACCCAACGGGAGCAATCCCTATTGGGATATGGGCTGCATTTACCCGAACAAGGTGCTGAGCGACTTATTTCACATTGTGGGCAATACACATCGGGTTGAAAGCGCGCATTACTACGATATTTGCAAATAAGGTTTCTGCTATGAAGGATCGCACCCAAACTTCTCCCTCAGTTTCCGCGGTGAATCGCCGCGGCCTGCGGCCGCGGCTAACCCTACTGCTCGGAATACTCCTGCTGATTGCCATCTGGCTCGACCTGGAACCCCTCGCACAACGATGGCAACAAACCGGCGGTGAAACCATCTTTTGGGACCTGCACTTCCCCCGTGTTATGGCCGCCACCCTCGGTGGCATCGCCCTTTCGTGGAGCGGCCTGATGATGCAAACCCTCTTCCGAAACCCCCTCGCCGGCCCCTTCCTCATCGGCATCACACCCGGCGCCACCTTCGGTGTCGCCTTAATCACGTACCTAGGAGCAACTATCGGACTTGAAGACACCGGCACACAATTCGCCCTGCAGCCCCTCGCTGCGCTCGGGGGCGCCCTGCTCGTGCTCTCCATCCAACTTGCCCTGCACAAAAAACTCACCCAACTGCATGCACTGCTGCTGGTAGGACTTGTCCTGGGTTATTTCTTCGGTGCCGCAGTGGATATCATCACCCAAGCAGCACAAGCACAACAAGTCAAACAATTCGTCATGTGGGGCATGGGCGGATTCGATCGCGTAATCCCCTCCCAACTCTACATCATCAGCATTTCAACCCTCATCGGTGGAGCCATCCTCAGCTATCACCGACATGCCTTTAACACCTACCTCCTGGGTGATATCCACGTAGAAAGCGCCGGGAAATCCATCAAAAACCTCCGCCTGTGGCTCATCATCGGTAGCGCCAGCATGGCCGCCATCATCACCGCCTACTGCGGACCCGTATCGTTTGTCGGACTGATCGCCCCGCACATTTCTAGAAAAATCCAAGGGACGGAATCGCACGGACCTAATATCCTCACTACAGCATTCGCCGGTGCCCTGCTCACACTCACGGCCGACGCACTTGCCAATCAATTGCTGTCGAACAACATCCTGCCCATCAACGCCATCCTGTCCCTCATCGGCGCACCCGTGGTCATCTTGATGCTTACCGGCAAAAACGCCCGCTAAAGCATCACTCCAAGCGCTCTTGCTTGATGATGTGATCTATTTGATAATCTAACACGGGATCGTATTCCTGCTTCAAATTGTGTCCGTAAAAACTACCAAACGCCTGCCAAAACAAGGCCTCGGTGGTCCCCCGATAGTTCTTCATAATCTCCCAACTCGTCTTGCCCGTTTCTCGGTGCAACAACTTCATCAACACCTGTCCCTCGCCGATGGTCATGTTCTTCAACTGCTCCATATACATCTGCTTGATGCTCGCCTCACACTGCTTGATATACTTTTTCCGCTCTCTGCGGTTCTCAATCGTATTCAATCTATCCTCCATCGCCCGCATCTTCATCGCAGCCATTTTCGCATACGGCATCGTTTTGATGACCCTGCGCTTCAAAATCTGATACTCCTTCTTCCGCTCCTCATCCATACTGCCCGAGATCAACACCGGATCCATCCGCCTAAAATCGCTCGTTTCAATGGTATCCACCCGCTGTGGCGGCTCAGATGAACCCCAAATTTGCGCCCGAAGCCCCATCGCCCCGCACATCGAAAATAAAACCACCCAACCTTTTAAACTTTTCATGGCGATATACGTCTAATCAACTTTTTCTTGTGACACCATCTTCATGGGCGATTTGCCTGCCCATTGCCATCCCAACACCCCAAACAACATCAATCCCAGTGAAATCATCTGTGCCTGGCTAAACTGCATCCCACCCAAGGAATACAAACTCACGCCGTGTTCTCGGATCGACTCAATCAACATGCGTTCCAAACCCGCCATCATCATATAGGCAGAAAACATTTGGAACGGCGCCAAATTTCGCTTGCGCAACACAAACCACATGATCGCAAATAAACCCAACGCCATCAGTGCCTCGTACAAAGGGGTTGGATAAACCGGCACAGCCAACTGATAACAATATTCACCCGAGCAACCCGGAATCAACTCCATGCCCGTAGATGCATAATCTTTTCCCAATACATTGTGGGGATATTTATAGGCCCATGCCCAATCTGGAAGTCCTGGATTTGGCTTCAAATTCGCAATACCCCAGTCGCCATCGCCGGAGAAGTGACATCCAAATCTGCCCAAACCGTAACTCAACATCATCGCCGGTCCGCCCGCATCAAACACATTGCGCCAGTGCATACCCTGTTTGTTTGTGTACCAAATCACGCCCGCCGCACCGCAAATCAACCCGCCGTAGAACGTCCAACCACCGCTGGTCAACAAATCCACCAACAGGGTTTCCCAGTGAATTTCACTCGGTGTTTCGAGCAAATGAAAGACCTTGGCACCCAAAAATCCGCTCAATAGGGCAATGGTGGTAAGGTTCGACATCTGGGCAGAAGCATTTAACTCAACGATGGTTTCTGAAGGTGTTTCAGCACGTTGTTTTTTGTCGGTCACCCAAGTACGCCACAGCGAAAAAGCCATCGCTCCCAGGCCCAACAACCAACTGCCTTCGGTTGA
>JAHEMG010000149.1 GCA_024643755.1 Flavobacteriales bacterium
TGCATTTGGCTCGCTACGATTTCCCTTCTGCCTTGCGTTACATCGGTAGAAAAAGCAGCGCATCACCCGCTACCGGTTACAAGAAAATCTACGACAAAGAACAAGCCGAGATTGTTGCGGCGTGTTTTGCGTAATTGGTTGATTGTCTGATTTCAAATTATATTCATTAATTTGCCACAAATGTGGCAGATGTCCTCTTTTGGCAGGATGAGAATCAATGCATTATTGATTTTGGTATTTTGCAGTTTAAAGCTGTTCGCCCAAGCCCCGTTTGTCAATACCAACCCTTTTCCGCAGCATTATTTCATTGAAAACAAAGGGCAATTCGAAAACATCCAACCCGATGGTCAAGCGCCATTGGTTAAGCCGTTGTTCATGTACCAGGACAACCATGCCCAAGTGGCAATTTTAGAGAATGGATTTGCAATCAACAATGGACGTAGTCGGTTTTTTCAAAAATTCGAATCCGCCAATTCCGATGCTACAATCCACAGCGAGGGCCAATCCACATTCTATTTTAGCTATGGCGATCAAAATAAAAAATCCTATGGCTATTCAAAAATTAGATTCGAAAACTTCTATCCGAAAATTGATCTGATATACGAAATCCAACCCAATTCAGCGGGTTTCAAATATTCTTTTCTCGTGCACCCAGGTGGCAATGTTCAATCCATTCGATGGCAAATTTCGCCAGAATCACCAACAGAAATCTATGCCAATGCCTCCATGCTCTCCAAATTGCCCTCCATGCAGGTTTCCCAAACACAATGGAACATTTTTCAGCAAGATTCACTGCCAATACCGTTTTCGATAGTAAAAAATCAAAGCGATTACTCACTTCAAGTAACTCATTTTAATACAAAACAAACTCTCATCATCGATCCCTGGGTTCATGTGATTAACAACATGGACACGGCAAGCTGGCCCTCTTGGGATGCCGCAAACAAATCATTGATCGAGGCCAGAAATTGTGGACTCAATTTACAGTACGACAACCACGGCAACGTGTACGTGTATGGCGGTGCGGGACAATGGGGTTGGTATCTGGCTGGCAACTCCACAAAAATTGCCAAATACAGCTCCGCAAATGGTTCATTGAAATGGATTTTTCAAGGCACGATAGACACAATCAAATGGCACCTAAACGGCTCCACAACAGGCAATTACACCAATTTCATGGTTGAACCTGTAAAACACAGTCTCATATTGGGACAAGATGCACCTGATTATGATTTCACCACAGGCAAAATCAATAAACCACGCATCGTAAGATTGGATTCAAATGGCTTTTATGACGGATTCGTTAAGACCTATCCCCATAAGACAAACACCTTCAATCAAATGCACTGTGATTGCATCGAAAATAAATACAAAGCCTTGGGCACAAATGGTGTGCTGGTCCAACTCAACGACACGGGTATTATTTCTTCGAAAATGTTGTATACCTACACAGGTCAATACAAAGACATTCGCGCCGCAGCCCAAGACCCGTCGGGAAATCTATTTAACTTAGTAAAATTCGATGCCACCGCGTCTTTGGGTTCAATCAATGACACCCTATTTCGGGTAAACAAAAACTTACAAAGCAATCTTTGGACACAATCCCCTCCGCTACATTTTCTGGGCAGTGGTGGAAGAACTTGGCGCTTTTCACCGTACAGAAACCTAAAAATTTTCAATTCAAATGCCGTAGCCGCCAACAATTATTTCGCCTTCACTTTTGATGGAAAAACGCTTACCGCTTACAATAAAAAAACCGGTAAAATACTCGATACCTTTACCAACAATCTCGATACGCAAAATATGCAATTTGGTGTGGCCACCGACTATGCCAATCACATCTTTGTTGGCAATTATCGACCCAAATTGGCTGTATTTACTTTCCTCGGAGATACGTTTAAAAAAGAAGCAGATATCATCATCGACTCCTCTAGAATCAAAGAAATCGGTCGCATACAGGATGTAAAATACAACATCCAAAACAACATGATTTATGCCACTGGAGAAAAATTGGTTGCAGCCATTGCCAACCCCTACACCAGCATCGATTCCACCCTGTTATTCTACTCCAACGGCCCAACAACCTGCGATGATTATCTCTTTGTAACCCTGCCCCGGTGCGATTCTACCTCGCGCTATTCCTTCGTTTGGACCGATAACAATACCCAACAAATCGTAAAGCAAGTCGATTCGCTAAACCACTTTTCAGATACCCTGTTTAATCCAACTGACGGACAGCAATACACCGTTAAAATTCAGCGCAATTTTCATTGTAAAGGCGCATTTATCAACTATCAACTTCAGTCCAATCCCAAACAGTTCATCACCCAATCATTGCAATTCTGTGCGGCTGATACTTGGATACACAACGGAGTTCCTTACCACCGCGACACCACCTTCACCGACTCCCTCAAAAACCAATTCGGTTGTGATTCGCTCATTCAGTACAAGCTCACTTTCAAGCCCCGTTCCTTCACTTTTTTAAATCCTAGAATCTGTCGGGGCGATAGTTTCTCCGTTGGCAAGCGGGCTTATCGGATTTCAGGCAATTACGCCGATACCTTCACCAATTTCCGCGGTTGCGATTCCATTGTGAACACGAGCTTGACCGTCCTCACCGACACCTCCATTTCCATCAAAACAGCGATTTGCTTGGGCGATACCATTCGGTTCAACAACTTGCCATTTTTTGCCACAGGCAGCTACCAAATCAAAACCATTCGCAGCAACGGCTGTGATTCTGTAATCAACCTTCAGTTGACCGTCAATCCACCCCAATTTGTGTCGCAGCAGCTCAGCCTCTGCAACACCGATTCCTTTGCTTACCGAAGCAAAAAATATCAATTGCCTTTATCGCTCCGCGATACGCTTTCTGCCTCCACCGGCTGTGATTCGGTGTTCACATTATCGGTCATCAGCCACAACATAAAATCCGATTTTTCGATTGACTCGTCCCAGTTCCCTACGCTCAAATTCATCGGCAAAACCACCAATGCCAAACAATGGATCTGGGATTTTGGAGACCTCAACAGCAGCAACATACAAAGCCCCAACCACAGCTATGTCAAATCCTTCCAGTGGAACAATTACAAGGTTTGCTTGGTGGTGCGAGATTCGTTTGGATGTGATGATACACTCTGTCTCAATCTGCCCATCAAACCCGAGGCCGAAATCCAAATCCCAGAGGGCATTTCTCCCAACGGCGATGGCGTAAACGACACTTTGGTGATACCCGGACTGTGGGCCTTCCCAAAAGCAACATGGGTGATTTTTAATCGGTGGGGACAGGTGGTCTTTGAGTCCAATGCCCAACAAAACATAGCCTGGGATGGCAAAAATCAAGCATCGGGACAAAACCAAAACAACACATCTGGGGGGTTACTCCCCGAAGGCGTCTATTTCATCGTCTTCAACTACAACGACGGGCATCGCCCCAAGCTCACCAAGAATATCTATTTGAAGCGGTAATCAATCGCGCAACTCCCATAAACCCACGTTCTCCACGTGATGGGTATGAGGGAACATGTCCACGGGCTGTACTTTCACCAAGCGATAAGCCGCATCCAACAACGCCGCATCTCTGGCTTG
>JAHEMG010000152.1 GCA_024643755.1 Flavobacteriales bacterium
TACCACCAGTTCTGAGGGAGTGGAAGTTCCAATATCAGGATCAAACCAGAAGGGGAAACGATAGTTTTCTTTATTAGTGGTATGATAAATAATTTGTTTGCGATTTAACTGATATTTTTTGGATATATTGACATCATACAAAAATTTATCCCAAACAAATTGAACTTTAAATTCTTTTAAATTATTGGTAAAAAATACAACATTGCTTTGTAATAAATTAATGTTGCCTCGCATTGCAAATTCACTGATTCTCTTCTTTTTAATACGCTTCTTTTGGAAATATGTAACCTCCATTAAATAAAATGAATCATTGTCAAATTTGAATGGATGCTGATTTTGTTCGTTCGTGTTAAAATATTGACTTTCAAAACTCGTGGCGTTATACTCCGTTTTACTTTGGATGTAATACAGTGTGAATGTATCCGAGATTCCAATGTGAGATGCAATCCCGCGCTTACCTCCATATTGTGATAAATAGTCTATGGAGTCGCCTTTGTTGTTGTAGAGAATATTGTTAAAAACATATGCGAGCAACTCGCCTTTACTATTGGAGATAGTTTGATACCCTTGGGATATTTTACAATATGAAGCATTCGGAGGAGTTCCATAGTAGTTGTACTTAATTCGATTGCTTTTAAATTTACTTACCGTTATTTCTGGAGAATTTAAATCAATATCATAGTAGTTTGTTTTTTTCAAGGTGTCAAGGTTAGACCAGCTAATAGAAGTGTCTACAATTTCTTGATAGCCCTGCACCACCCAATGGTTGCTTTGCTGCGCATTTGCTATACCGCAAATAACGCTCAACAATATGAAGATGAACTTTTTCAAGGAGTGATTGAATTTATTATCATTTCGAAAACAGTGAATCTGACAATTACAATACTATATAAACTCCGTAGTTTAACAGTGATTATAATCAATACAATATGAGTACAACAAATAATCCTTAATTATATTCTATAACTTTTTGATTATTTTTAATCATTGTAATGTTGTTCAAATTAACTAATCTAGCGCATACTTTTGAAATCAATTGAATCATGAAGAAAATCACCTTTATTCTAACTTTCCTCTTATTTGTAAATTGTTCGGCCCAAATTCCTACGCCTCGCGTTCAATGGGTGAGTGAAATTCAGCAATATGGACAGCGTAATACGGGTCTATGGATGATCCAATTGCCGAGAAAAGCCGCCTTTGATAGTTTGGGCAATGTATACACCCTCTTCAGTGTGGGCGATTCTTTGCGACTCACAACAGGTGTGTATCGGAAATCAGATGGGGTTGGTTGTGTCTTGGCGAAAATCAACAAGAGCAATGCCTCCGTGGCTTGGGCTTATCCCTTCAAATCCAATGATTCGAACATGTCGCTAACAGACATCGTGATAACCAATAACAATCAGATTACGGCGTTGATAGGGCATTCGGAAAACGGCACTTATCGAGGTAAATCGTACCCCGGTAACGCGCCTCTTTTTTCCTTTAATACCCAAGGCGATCTCCTGTGGTTTAAATCGGGAAGTGGCATCCAAGAATTGCGCTCAGTGAACCAGAAAAACATCGGCATAGGTTATCGAAAGGGCAATGACACAGCTTTTAGTCACCTGAAATTGGACTCATTTAATGGTTATTATGCAATTGAATTAAATTCGTTTGGACAAACAATCAATGCACAATATCTAGGCACCGGCGGAGAAAATAGGACCTTGATGTTTTCAAAAGAATCTTACTTGTTGCAGGTTGAAGTATCCAAAACATCGAGTTTCCGCAACAGACAGGGCACATACAAAGCCGTGGACCAGCGCACATCGCCGCCAAGCGGGAATTTGTTGGATATCATCACCATCTGCTATTCAAAAAACGGAACCATCAAATGGGTGCATCGCGCCGATACTGCTTCAGCCAGGGCACTGAACAGTAACTTTTGCTCAGACAATCATGGTAACGTTTATTTGGGATTGCTGTATAAGCGAAATTGTCGGTGGTTGGGCAAATCGTTTAAGGTTCCCTTTGCGGGAGACCCTAACTGCGCCTTGGCGATTTTGGATGAGACAACTGGTTCGGTGAAACGATTTCTGTATTGCGATACCAACTCTTACAGCCCATATAGTTCATTCAGATTGATAGAAGGCAACGACAAAATGGGCGTGAGACTGCGTGTTGGCGGCTGTCCGACATCCATGTGGCCTAACCTCCCAGATTCAGCAATCAATGCGGGTGGTGCTATGTGCATCATGTTTGATTTTATTGGCAATTACAAACAATTCTGGCAAGATGAAGAAGCGCAATACAGTTACAGTGGGTATGACGCAACGACCTCTTTTTTGCATCAGCCCCTGTCGAAATACACTGCAAACGTCTATTTTTTTGGGGTGGAAATTTCCAACAGCACGCTCAATGCAATTGCCTTGGGTTATGCGTCATTGAGCAAACGAGTATCGGGGCAATTGGCCATTTCCAAAAATGGGGTGCGTGTGTACCCGGTGCCATCGCAAGGTTTGGGTTGGACGGTATCATCGCTTGATAAGTTTACTGCCGTTTCAATTCACAATTTGGCGGGCAAATTGCTGGGCGAGATGGTTTTTGAGAGTCCTGTTTCTCGATGTGAGGTTGTTGCGCCAACATTGTCACAACCATTGTATTTGTTGACTGTAAAGCTTGCCGATGGTAGCACCCAAACGCGATTGATAAAGCGATGTAGTGTATTATAATTGGTATTTTTTTTGATTACTTTTCATCAATACTATTTATTTTTCATGTCCGATAATTGCCATTGATAAATTTCAGCATATTGGCATTTGCAACCTTTAAACAAATTGTAGTCATACCATTATGGTCAAACAATCAATTCGCATGAAAAACTATATTTTATTTGCCGCTATTTCATTTTTCGCTGGTCGATTAACCGGCCAACAGAAACCCTCTTGGAATACAGGGTACTATTCATCTGGGACGGCGCTGAAATTTACTGAATCACACAATAAGTTGTTGCCCACAACGGACTCAGTGGGAAATGTGTTTATGGCTTTTCATTACACAGATACATTGATATTAGACGGAAAAATTTACCGAGCCAACGGAAAGAATTCATTCGTAATCAGAAAAGTAGATAAGTATGGCCTTAACTGCTATTGTTTGATTTACAAGGAGTAGTCATGGGAAAATTGATACATTTTTATCAATCCCTTTTGATAAATAAATTAATTTATTCGTATTATTACAATTCTAACCATCCTTGCCATGAATAAATTTTTGAAAACAATTTTATCACTATTGGTTTTAACTACCTGTTTCAACGAGGCATTTTCTCAAAGTTACAGTGTAGGTGGTTATACAGATTTCGAAGTAACGAATAATTCAAAAATCACATTTACAATACATCGTCAAAAATGGCAATATCGAAGCTTTCAATACAGGGATACTCAAGGTTTAAAGCTGTATATCTTCATTGGAAATACCAAAAATGAGGTTTACCCCACCTACAAAAACTTTCAATACCCCCAACACAAATGCAAAACAAACAGCAGTACATATCCCTTTGGTCCACCTAACGGAAAATATCTCGAAGTAGTTTATC
>JAHEMG010000088.1 GCA_024643755.1 Flavobacteriales bacterium
GTTGAGCGTTTTAGTCAGAGTTTGAATAATGATTATTTCCGTCAAGCGGGTAAGGTGATGAGTGATTTGGGAGTGAATGTAGATTGGTTGCCTTCATTGAATGTTATCGCTCCGTTGACTGAGCGCAGTAATTTGCGTGCGGCCTACTATCGCACCGTGAATCGCCCAGAGTTGAGAGAGATGGCACCATTTGCATTCTATAATTTCGGTATCAACTCGGAAATTTTGGGGAATGTGGGTTTGAAACGTGCGTTTATTAACAATGCAGATGTACGCTGGGAAGTGTTTAGTAACAAGCAGGACATGATTAGTGTGGGTGCTTTTTACAAAGAAATCTTGAACCCTATTGAGGTAAATTTGGATGTGTCGCAAGCATTGATTCGTACGTTCACTTATGGCAATGAATCGCGTGCTACAAATGTGGGGACGGAAGTGGAGGTGCGAAAGAATTTGGGTTCGCTGAATCGCGGGGTGAAGTGGTTGCGTGATTTGACTTTCTATGGAAATTTTGCGCTGATTCGTTCGGCTGTTTCTTTCAGTGGAAACTCAAGCAGCGTAGCAAATCGTCCGTTGCAGGGACAGAGTCCTTATGTGGTGAACGCGAGTTTGTTTTATGAGCACAAGGGATGGCAGATTAACACCAGTTTTAATAAGATTGGTCAGCGCATTGCATACATTGGCGTGGCGCAGGCGATTCAACCCTTTGGTGCTGATATTTATGAGTTTGGTCGTAGCATTTGGGATATTCAGTTTGGTAAGGAATTAGGAAAAGATGGTAAAATGGGTACGGTGAAATTGACCTTGGGAGATTTGTTGGCACAGAAAACGGTATTCTTCCAAGACCTGAATGGCAATGGCAGATATGATGCTAAGGCGTGGACGGATGCTGACAAAGACGGTGATAATACTTTGTTTAGTTTTACCAACGGAAGACAGGCAACGATCACATATACATTTAAATTCTAATTGTTAGGATTTTTGGGCTGCGTTCCGTGGCCTAATGCCAAAGGGGTAACACGTTTGTGTTACCCCTTTGTTAATTTATAAATGCAATGTTAATCATTGTTTAACTCAGCGGTGAATTTGGCGTAAGTGTAGGGAAGGACTTTTGTGATGAATAATTAAACTATGAAAAAAATTACGTTTTTGTCGGTTGCTGTGGCTTTGGCCAGTCAATTGAATGGACAGTTTATCCAAATGGTTAACTATGCAGGTGCTTTGAGTAGTGATGCAAGTCAGGATTGGACCAAAGGATGGACTGAGTGGAACCCAAAACAAGCTTCTTACGGTATTGCTACCGAAACCACCACATTGAACGATGCGTCTGGCATCAAAAACATCACAGGTACGGTGACATTGGATGCATCGAAGGTGTATTTGTTAACCAGCACGTGCGTCGTTCGATCTGGTGGAAAATTGATAATCCCCGCGGGTACTGTGATTCGCGGTGCTGCAGATTTGACTGCTACGCCAAAATTGTATGCCACTTTGGTGGTTGAGCGTGGTGGAATGATTGAAGTGAATGGTACTTCATCAAATCCAGTTGTTATGACATCTAATAAGGCCGCAGGTTCAAGAGATCGCGGTGATTGGGGTGGTTTGGTGTTGTGTGGTAAGGCAGTAAACAACCAGAGTGTTGATGCTCAGTTGGAAGGATTTAACAACGTTGCAGTTGATAACACGCTGGGTAAATTTGGTGGTACAGACGACGCTGACAACAGTGGTATCGTAAAGTATGTTCGTATCGAGTTTGCTGGTTTGGCTTTCGAACCAAACAAGGAGGTTAACTCTTTGACCATGGGTTCTATTGGTTCTGGTACTACCATTGAAGGTGTACAGTGTTCTTTTGGAAACGATGATGGATTTGAGTGGTTTGGTGGAACTGTGAATTGCAAGAAGTTGATTTCTTACAAGACAACGGATGATGATTTCGACACAGACTTTGGATACCGTGGTGCGGTTCAGTTTGGAATCGCGGTAAAAGACACTTCATACTTCGATTTGAGCTGGAATGCGCCTTCTGGTGCCTCAACTTCTGAAACTTTTGAGAGCGATAACGATGCGGCTGGTTCTGGTAAATTGCCTTTGACCTCTGCCGTTTTCTCGAATATCACTTGCGTTGGTCCAGTTTCATTGGACAAAACCTATAACGATTTAAGTGCTACGCACAAAGGTGCTTTCCGTAGAGGAGCACGAATCCGTCGTAATAGCCGTTTGAGCGTTGTGAATTCTGTATTCATGGGTTACAGAAACTTCATCATGTTTGATGGTGATAGCGTTTTGATTGCTTCTGGTGTAAAATCAGGTGCTTTCAGCGAAACTTCAAACGTGTTGCGCAACAATTATATCGCAAACACTGCTGCCGCCGCAGCGGCCGGTGCTACAAACACTGGTTTGGTTGAAGTAGATAGCAAGAACACGCCTGCCGCTATGGATGCTTGGTTGCGTGATGCAAAGAATGCAAACAAAATTGACGATGTAAACTACGCTTCAGGTGCTATTTTGGTTGATCCTAAAAATGCTACAGCTCCTGATTTCCGTCCAGTAGTTGCTTCTAAAATCAATACCCTCGCCAATTACGACGCTGCGATTTTTACAAAGTTCGGTAAGTTCAGTTCGGTAAATACTTTGGGTGATGTAGTTATGACCAATGCTTATCCAGTGCCTGCAGTTGATGTTGTGAATGTGGAATTGTTCACTGTGTCTGCAACTGATGTATTGGTTTCAGTTTGTGACATGTCTGGCAAAGTGGTTGCTTCTTTGGGTACACAATCATTGGTTGCTGGTGGTAATGCCATCGCAGTTCCAGTTGCCCAATTGAACAACGGATTGTACATTTTGAACGTGGTCTCCAGCGGTGCTAAGAGCGCTTACCGCTTCACAGTGGCTCACTAATAGATAAGTTTATAGTTTTGATATCTCTGGCAAAAGGGAGGGTGCAGCCCTCCCTTTTGCTTTTTACTGTCCGACTATCGAATCACGGAAATCCAAGGCGTATGGAGAACGTCACCCGCTGCGTTGCTTAAACGAAAGAAGTACAAGCCCGGAGTGAGGTGGTCTGTGGTGACTTGAATTTGATGTTGTTGTTCTACTTGGGTGTTGAAATTTACAAGGGTTTTTCTGCCTTGTAGATCGATTGCTTCAACGCGTACATCGCTATGCCAATTGACCAATTGGGAATGTTCAATGATAATTGTGTTTTTGCAGGGATTTGGGTAGGTATTAACAGGGGATGATGTACTTAGATTTTGGTTTGATGCAAAAATCATTTGCTGTTTCGCCGAGGTTGTTCTTGTGCTTATGAATGGTTTGATGCCCCAGGATACATGATTTCCCCAAGCGGATGTATAGCTGGACTTCCAGTCGTTATAGGTGAAGCCATAATCGGAGGTGCGCTGTCCATTGTAAAATGGGTCTTGTTGGATTGAAGTATCGATAAGCGCTGCGATGTAATCGAGTTCTTTGTAAAGACTATCGGTGTGATAAGGGTCTTTGAGGTGCTCACGGATGTAGAATTCGTACATGCGCTTGTATTGTGGAATGGCGAACAGCTTATAGGTAAGGGGCGCTGCACTACCGGCTTTGTTGCCCCAATCATGGATGTTGCGGTTGGCGATATTGCTAAAACCCCACTGCACACCCCATGTATTGTCCATGTCGTATGGTAAATACACAAACTTCCCGGTTTTCATGTTGTGATAGAGCCAGTAGTTGTTCTTGTTGGCGAAGTAGTTGTCCCAATGTCCCACCAATACCTCCATTGCCAATGTTTTCAGGTAGGCCTGGACATCAAACAAGCGTTCCATGCGGGGGATGAATGAATCTGTGGGAGAGTTGTTTATGGCGTTGATGAAGTTGACCAAATCCGTGTAATCGTCGGCCGTTTCGTTGGTTTTGAGGTCGTAGGCGCGTTCACCGCCATTCATCATGTCTTTGTAGGTTTGTTGGTTGGCACCTTTCCATGTGAGGTCGCAAGGCCAAGAGCATTTGTATAGATTGCCCGTATTGTCGCCGAAACGAGATTGTACAAAGGTTTTGTCGATGAATTCACTGTTGTTACGCACGCCCCAATACTCGCCATTGATATAGAGTCTGATCAGGTTGCCTCTGATGGATGGGTTATAGGCTTGGTTCATCGCGTGGGCCGCTAGGTATTCTCGCGACATGGATGGGTCGTTGTGGTTGCCGTTGATGTTAAATTTTTTCAGGCCTTGGAAGGTCTGCTGTGAGAATTGATCGAAATCGATGCGAAATCCTTTTTTCTGTGCCGCCCTGGATGTATTGCCTTTGAGTCGCATACCCACTGTGTGGAGGGTGTCTTCGTTGTCGTAAATGAACATAGCTGGATAGCTGTGATCGGAATACCAATTTTCTTTGAGCAGCATTTGGTTCAAGGAATCGGCGTGTATCCACAGTTGGATGCTATGGAGTTTGCGATCGAAAACGGTGCCTGGTTTGGGGTATACCGCTGACTGGCCGAAGGTTTCAGAGGCCGGTCCGACATTGAGTAGGGTGAAGATTATGAATTGAAGCGTAAATCGCATGGAGTTTAATTGGCTGTATTTGGGTAGGGTTGTAAAGATACGAAGAGTCTTGGGTTTCGGTTATGTGGTGCGATTAGGCGTTTTTTATCACTACATTGGGCTGAATTTATTATTGTATTATTGCAATATTAAGTTTTCAAATGATTCGTAGGAAACCGCGAAATTTGCCAATGCTACTGTTTGTTTGGATGATTTATCTAATGTAATATTGCAATATGGGACTTAGTAAAACAGAATTGTTCGAAGCCAGGGAGAATGCAGTGGCCGATATTGCTCGGGTGCTATCGCATCCGGCTCGTGTAGCCATTTTGCAGCACATCATCAATACTGGAAAGTGCGTAAACAGTGAGTTGGTAAAAGATTGGGGACTCGCCCAGCCAACCGTTACCCAACACCTCAAAGAACTCAAAGCCCTGGGTTTGATCAAAGGACGTGTCCTTGGAAAGCAAGTAAACTATTGTATCGACCAAGCCAAATGGCAAGAGTTTCGTACGCTGATGGTCGATTTTCTGTATCAAACTCCCCCCGCAGATATTTCTTGTGATTGTTAAACCATGAAAAAAATACTTTTTACCCTCGTATCCATAGTTATGATGAATTACACAGCAAATGCCCAATCGTTTGAGGTGCTGGACCAGTATTGGACCAAAGTAACAGCCAATCTTGGGTCGGTTCCGGCAGATCGACAAGATGAATTGAAGTCGTTGGCAACCTATATCGCCAAGTCAATCAAACAGGATGGAACTGCCGATATCATGTTTATCTGCACCCACAACAGTCGCAGAAGTCATTTCGGTCAAATTTGGGCAGCTGCGGCTGCGCATCATTTGGGAATTGAAGCTGTTAAAACCTATTCTGCCGGTACCGAAGCGACCGCGTTTAATGCAAGAGCCATTGCAGCGGTGGAGCGTGCGGGTATGATTGCCGAACACATCCCCGATCCTACGCTATTGCAAAAACAGGATACCAGCAACCAACAGCTGCGGTTTGTCAATGCGTTTGATCTCAACAACAAGGTCATGATGATTACTGTTGGCAAAGGGGCCAAACCGGTATTTTGCTTTTCTAAAACCATCGATCATCCCTTGAATCCAACGGGCGATTTTGGCGCGGTGATGACCTGCTCATCGGCCGATGCTGCTTGTCCCATCGTCAAAGGCGCCAACTTCCGCGTGGCCATTCCCTATATTGATCCCAAAGTATCAGACGGTAAGCCCGAAGAGTCTGCCACCTACGATGAGCGTTGTTTGCAGATTGCCACGGAGATGTTGTGGGTGATGACATCAGTGAAACAACAATTAAAGTAACATGAAAAAGCTGTCGTTTTTGGATCGATACCTCACGTTGTGGATTTTTTTGGCCATGGCGATCGGCGTAGCATTGGGGTATTTTGAGCCGAGCATTGCTCAAGGCATAGAATCGATGAGTGTTGGCACTACCAACATTCCGCTGGCGGTGGGATTGATTTTGATGATGTATCCACCCTTGGCAAAAGTCAATTATCGGTTGTTGCCAGCGGTGTTTCGCGATACAAAGACACTGGGAGTGAGTTTGGTCTTGAATTGGATCATTGGACCCGTTTTGATGTTTGTACTTGCTTTGATCTTCCTGCCTCATCAGCCCGATTACATGGTGGGATTGATTTTGATTGGTTTGGCGCGATGCATTGCCATGGTTTTGGTATGGAACGATTTGGCGGAGGGTAGCAAGGAGTATGGCGCGGGCTTGGTGGCGTTGAATTCGCTGTTCCAAGTGTTTGCGTACAGCTTTTATGCTTGGTTGTTCATTTCGGTTTTGCCTCCGTATTTCGGATACAAGGGCGCCATCGTGGCGATTACCATGTCGCAGATCGCTCAGAGTGTATTTATCTATTTAGGCATCCCCTTTTTGGCCGGCGCTTTTTCTCGGTTTGTGGGCGTAAAATTGAAAGGCGAGGCTTGGTATAACGAGTGGTTTATTCCCCGCATTTCAAAGATGACGTTGATTGCTTTGTTGGGTACCATTGTGTTGATGTTTGCGCTCAAGGGCGACCAAGTGGTTCAGTTGCCAGGCGATGTGCTTCAGGTGGCGTTGCCCATGATGGTGTATTTCGTGGTGATGTTCTTGTTGGGCTATGTGTTGAGCAGACGGATGGGGGGTAGTTACGACAAAGCCACAGCAATTGCATTTACGGCCGCTGGAAACAATTTTGAATTGGCGATAGCTGTTGCGATTGGGGTGTTTGGACTCAACAGTCCGCAAGCATTCGTGGGCGTTATTGGTCCTTTGATTGAAGTGCCAGCGCTGATTTTATTGGTGCGGGTGGCGTTTTGGATCCGCGATCGATATTTTAGCAAGGCATAATTCGTGATTATTTGCCTATAAAAAGAGGGCCCCGCAATTTGCGGGGCCCTCTTTTTATATGGTTTATATTTTTTAGCGCTTAGCTCAATCCTGTAATGATACCATCTTTTACATCCATGCCCATTGCGGCGGGTTCTTTTGGCAAACCAGGCATGCGCATGATATCGCCGGCAACAGCTACCACAAAACGAGCACCTGCGTTAACAATCAACTTCTGAATGGTAATGTTGAAGTTGGTGGCACTGCCCACTTGCTTGGCGTTGTCGGTGAATGAAAACTGTGTTTTCGCAATACAAACAGGCCATTCGTTGGCACCCAAGGCATCAATTTCTTTCAAACTCTTTTTGGCTGCATCAGAAAGGATGACCCCGTTGCCACCGTATACCTTCTGTACAATTTTGTTCAGTTTGTCGGCCACAGTATCGGTGAGTTCATAGGTGTGATTGATGGGCTTGCTGGGGTATTTTTCTACGATTTCTACCACTTTGCGCGCCAAATCAGCGGCCCCTTCTCCACCTTTTGCAAATCCTTGGTTTTCGGCATAATGTGCGTTGCGCTCTGCACACCATCCGCTGATCATTTGCAATTCATCTTCGGTATCGAAGTGGAAGCGGTTGAGGGCTACGACAACGGTCTGACCGAATTGCTGTAGGTTATTAACATGTCGCTCCAAGTTTAGCAATCCTTTTTGCAAGGCCTCTTTGTTGGGCAGTTTGATTTCTTTTTCAGGACAGCCCCCGTGCAGTTTTAAGCTCTGGGTGGTTGTTACCAAAACGGTTGCTGAGGGGGTAATACCGGCAGCTCTGCACTTGATGTTCAAGAATTTCTCTGCACCCAAATCTGATCCGAATCCAGCTTCAGTTACTGCGTATTCTCCATGTTGAAGTGCGGCCCACGTGGCCATGATGCTATTACATCCGTGTGCGATGTTGGCGAATGGACCACCATGCACGAAAGAGGCACCACCTTCAAGGGTTTGTACCAAGTTTGGTTTGATGGCGTCTTTCAACAAGATGAGGATGGCGCCTGTAGCACCCAAGTCCTTCATGGTGAAGGGCGTGCCATCGTATTTGTATCCCAACAAAATGGAATCAATGCGATTGCGCAGGTCTTCCAAGCTGGTGCTCAAACACAAGATCGCCATGATTTCAGACGCTGGCGTAATGTCGAATCCAGTTTCCGTTGGAATTCCGTTTGCAGAACCACCCATGCCGCTATTGATCATACGCAAACTGCGATCGTTCACGTCCATTACCCGGCGCCACAAAATTCGCTTCAAGCCATTGGGTGTGCCTTGATTGTTGTAGTGGTAGTTATCGAGCAATGCAGCGATGGTGTTGTTGGCAGAAGTAATGGCGTGGAAATCACCGGTGAAGTGCAAGTTGATGTCTTCCATGGGAAGCACCTGGGAATATCCGCCCCCTGCAGCTCCGCCTTTCATCCCGAAACAAGGACCGAGAGAGGGCTCACGCAAAGCCACGATGGCCTTTTTGCCGATGTGATTCAATCCCTGTGCTAGGGCTACAGAGGTAGTGGTTTTTCCGCTTCCGCTCTTGTTGGGAGTAGTTGCTGTAACCAAGATGAGTTTACCTTGAGCGATGCGCTCTTGGTTGGGTATGAAATCTACTTTGGCTTTGTACTTGCCGTATTGTTCCAAGATTTCTGGGTTGATGTTGTTTTCTGTGGCAATCGCTTCGATGCGCTTCAACTGGGCCTGTTGGGCAATTTCAATGTCGGTGAGCATAGTATTTTGTGCGGTAAATATAGGAAAGTTCTCGAGCAAGGAGGGTTAATTGGAGGTCAATTTTAAACACATGCCCAATCTTAGGGACAACTGTTACCTTATTTTTACTAAAAATCGCCTGTATCCCTCGTTTTTATTGCTTTTGTAAAGATTAAATGAAAACAAGGTTATCGGAGTGCTTCTCAAAATGGCAACTAATGAACTTTTGATAACTTAACAATAACCCGGGTGAAACACTATGTGAATCTTGCCTTCGTTGGTTTGCAAAGAATAAATCTATGAAAAAAATATTTTTTATCGTTTGTGCTGCAGCGACTCAGTTTGTGTCTGCTCAGACATTGGAAAAGGTGAACTTTGTGGGCGCTTTGCACCGCGATGCTTCAAAAGATTGGACCAAAGGTTGGACCGAATGGAACCCTAAGAATGCTAGCTACGGAACTGTAACCGACACAGTTACACTAAACGACGTAAGCAGTATTAAGAAGATTTCTACGACTGTTACTTTGGATGCTAAAACGGTGTATTTGTTGAGAAGTATGTTGGTGGTTGAAAGCGGTGCTAAGTTGGTTATTCCAGCGGGTACAGTAATCCGCGGTGAGGCGAATTTGGCTGCTACTCCCAAGAACTATGCAACCATTGTGGTTGAGCGCGGTGGTATGATTGATATTCAAGGAACCAACACCAAGCCTGTAATTTTGACTTCCAACAAAGCGGCTGGATCTAGAGATCGCGGTGACTGGGGTGGATTGGTGATTTGCGGTAAGGCAGTAAACAACCAAGGTGCTGATGTTCAGTTGGAAGGTTTTAACAACGTTTCTGTGAATAACGCTTTGGGTAAGTTTGGTGGTACTGATGACAAAGACAATTCTGGTAGCATCAAATACGTACGTATTGAATTCGCTGGTTTGGCTTTCGAACCTAACAAAGAGGTTAACTCTTTGACCATGGGTTCTGTTGGTTCAGGTACAACCATTGAGGGCGTTCAAACATCTTTCGGTAACGATGATGCTTTTGAATGGTTTGGTGGTACTGTAAATTGTAAGAAGATCGTTTCTTACAAAACCACTGATGACGATTTCGATACAGATTTTGGTTACCGTGGAACCGTACAGTTTGGTATTGCCGTTCGCGACACCAACTATTACGATTTGAGCTGGAATGCACCTTCAGGCGCTTCTACTTCTGAAACATTTGAAAGTGATAACGATGCTGCCGGTTCTGGTAAAACTCCTTACACTTCACCGATTTTCTCTAACATTACTTGTGTTGGTCCAGTTCAATTAGACAAAACTTATAATGATTTGACAGCTACGCAAAAAGGAGCTTTCCGTCGTGGTGCTCGTATCCGTCGTAACAGCCGTTTGAGCATTGTAAACTCTATTTTCATCGGTTACAGAAACTTCATCATGTTTGATGGTGACAGTACTTTGATTGCTGCAGGTGTGAAATCAAGCTCAATTAGCGATAAAGGTAACTTGTTCCGTAACAACTATATTACAAACACTGCAGCGGCTGCTGCAGCAGGAGCTACCAACACTGGTTTGGCTGAGGTTGATTCAAAGAACACGCCTTCAGGTTTGGATGCTTGGATCAAGTTGAGTGGTAACTCAAACATGGTTGACAAAGCCAAATATAGCAAAGGTTTGATTTTGGTTGATCCTCAGAATGCGACTGCTCCTGATTTCCGTCCGGTTTCTACCAACACTGATTTGATTGGTAGCAGCGATTATAGCGCTACTTTATTGGCCAACGCTGGTACTTATGTGGTTTGTGAGGATTTCAAAACCAACCCAGCTTCAATTACCATCAAGTCTGGTAGCGATGCTACTTTCTCTGTAGCCTTCCCTGACTTGGATGCTACATACGCTTGGCAAATGAGCAAGGGTGCTGCCTTTGCAAATACAACCGACGGTGCTAACTTGGTTGGTTCTACCAATGATACCTTGACCGTTAAGTCGGTAACCATGAGTAATAATGGTGAGTTGTACCGTTGTTTGGTAAACACCCGCTGGTGTAAAGATACCAGTGCGTCTGCCAAATTGACTACTTTGTTCAAAGCTTGTACCTTGATTACCACACAACCAGTAAGTGCTGCTGTGAATGTTGGAGGCGATGCCAAATTTGGTGTTGTTGTAAACGATACAGCGGCCAAATTTGCTTGGGCTTCTGACTTGGATTTGGGTATGCAGAATTTGCCTGCCAATGCTGTGAAATATTTGGGTGCTGCTAGCAAAGATTTGACTGTTAAATCAGCAACTTTGAGAAACCACAACCAGCCATTCCGCGTGATCGCCTTTACAAATGTTTGTATCGATACTTCAAACACAGTAAAAATGACCATCTTGGATTCATGTATTGCTTTCAAGAGTGTGAAAGTTACTGATACTTTGTTGGTGCGTTTCTCTGTAAAAGTGAGCAGCTTGGACAAGGGTCAGTTGATCAAGGTTTATCCTAACCCAGCTCAAAACCAGTTGACCATTGATAATGGTAACTATACTGACTTCGCCGGTTACACAGTGAATGTTTATAACAGTGTAGGTGCGGTTGTTTACACTCAATCTATCAACCAACAGGTATATACCATCGATTTGAAATCATGGTCTTCTGTAGGTGTATATCGCATGGAATTGACTGATAAGTCAGGTGCCAAAATTGCGGTGAAAACCATCGTATTAAACTAATTCGGTTTAATTATTCACAACTGGGGCGCCGAGAGGTGCCCTTTTTGTTTTTATATGGGATATGTGAAGGGATTGGTCGATTTGAATATTAAGTGTCAAAATGACACCAACTTTATTGTCATAACTTTGTTTCATTCTCAATCAGGGTATGAAAAACATCGGGATCGACGCTATTGCTTACAGTGTGCCATCGCACCAACTTCCTATTGCGGCGTTGGCCGAGGCCAGGGGTATTGCCTATGCTAAACTCAATGTGGGTTTGGGGTTGGAGGCCATGGCGGTATGTTCGCCCGAGGAAACCGTAGATGGTTTGGCGGCGGATGCTATCGTAAAGTTGATTCAGCAAAATGGCATTGATCCTAGAGATATTGGAAAGATGTATTTGGGAACTGAATCGGCGTTAGATGGGGCAAAGCCCACCATGACCTATGCATTGAATCACGTAGAGCGGGCTCTGGGTGTTGCGGGAGAAAATGTATTTCAAAACACCGATGTTGTGGATATGACGTTTGCTTGTATCGCGGCATTTGATGCGATGTTGTTGTGTGCCGACTGGATTCGTTGTGCGCCCGGCGCAGGTAGAGTGGCGATTGTGGTTGGGGCGGATATTGCGAAATATGATTTGGAATCGAGCGGTGAATATACCCAAGGAGCTGGTGCCGTGGCTGTTTTGTTGAAGGAAGATCCGCGGATCTTGGTATTGGGCGAAACCGTGGGCGTTGGGATGAAGAGCGAAATGGATTTTTACAAGCCATTGCGGGTGTTCAATAAATTGCAGGCGTTGAAAGATGCTGCATCGCTGCTGGGAGTTTCAGTGAGTGAGCATGAATTGCAAGCCAAAATTGCGGAAGCCGAGGCGCATCGCGCATCAAACATCGCCCAGAATCCTACTCAGCTCAATGTGGATGCGGATCAAACGCTGTGGTCTATACCGGGTAAATCGCTGAAGGTGAATCGCACCGAGCCGGTTTTTGATGGTTATTTTTCGAATGAATGTTATCGATCGCGCTTGGAGGAGGCCATTGCGCATTACGCAGAACAGGTATCGGGTTGGCAGGTGAGCGATTGGGAGACATGGATTTTTCATCAGCCGTATGCGTTTCAAGGACGTAGGATGTCGGTCCGCTTCTGGATGCAATCCGTTTTAAAACCTTTGATTTTGCAGGGCGATGCGGTGAATTGGAATGAGATGGGGTTGGCGGTATTGGCGGATAAATCTTGGGATGCGGTTGAAGGCGATGCGGATTTGGAGAAGGTGATTGCAAAGAGTGCGGCTTACAGGGCGTTTGTAGCTCAGGCGATTGCTCCGGGGGAGCGGGCTTCTGCGCAGTTGGGGAACTTATATACGGGATCGGTGTTGATGAGTTTATGCTCGGTTTTGGCCGATGCGCACGAGCGGGGCTTGAATTTGGCCAATCGCAGAGCGGGATTTTTTGCTTATGGATCGGGCAGTAAGGGGAAAGTGGTTGAGGGAAGGTTTGTGGCGGGTTGCGAAACGAGTATTGCGGCCACGTCGTTGTTTGGCGATTTATCGTCGCGCAAGGAAATCGATTTTGAAACCTACGTGCGCTGGCACGCTTAATGGTTTGGGGCGGTAAGCCTGTTACTTTGGCTTGTTACTTAGCGAAATGAAACGGTTGCGGTGCCTAGGGTAGCTACTTCTGCTGAAGCGGTTTGATTGGCTTGGATGAATTCCGCGTTGGTAGCGGCGCCGGCCATGATGTACATGCCTTTTTTGATGGGTTCTCCGTATTTGGCTGCCAATCGGGTGGCGGCGGCGAGACTTTTCCAAGGGTTGTTCATGATGTCGTTGGAGGATCCTTCAGCTACGGTGTTCTCGTCGATGCGCAATTGCATGTTGAGGTTGTTGAGTGATTCGGTTACGGGCATCCAATCGCCCACAGTGAATCCGATGGAGGAGCAGTTGTCGGCCACGACATCTTCCAGGGAAAATTTGAAGTTTTGGTAGCGAGAATCGATGATTTCGATGGCTGCGGCAACGGCGTCTACATAGTCAATGACTTCGGTTTCATTGAGTTCTCCGGGGATGTCTTTGGCGATGCGGAAGCATATTTCGGGTTCCACGCGGGGGTGGATGTATTGACTACGCGAGGTGGTGTTGTTGTTGGGGATGAGCATGGCAGAGGTTAATCGGCCCCAGATCAGGTCATGCACACCCATTTGTTGCATTTTGGCTTCTGAGGTGAATCCCATTTTGAGTCCGATCAAGGTTTCGCCTTCGTTCAAACGCAGTTGAATGAGTTCTTTTTGCACGTCGTAGGCCTGGTCTAGCGTCAAAGATTGTTCGAGGCTAATTTGGGTGATGGGTTTGGCTTGGTGGGCGGCTTGGTGCAGCGATTGGGCGATTTCTTGAATGGTTGCCATGGTGCAAAGGTAAGGTTGAGGGAATTCTGTTCAATTTGGTTTCGCAAATTAAACGGTTAGAATCGTGTAGTTTCCATATATAGAAACTTTTTTTGTATCTTTGTGGTGTTATGTGGAGGTGGAGATGCGGTTTTTTGAGACTCGTTTTTTAAAAGAAGTTGACACGTTTTTCGAGCAATTGGAAAAAAAGGTTGTGATGAAAGTTCTTTACAATATTGAATTGGCTGAGCACACAAAAGACCAGCGACTATTCAAAAAGTTGGAGGATGAAATATGGGAATTTAGGACGCGAGTTAATGGACTTCAGATTCGTTTACTTGCGTTTTGGGATAAGCGTGAAAATTCAAATACTTTGGTGGTTGTTTCGAACGGATTCGTGAAAAAAACTCAAAAAACCCCGAAAGTAGAAATTGATCGGGCGATGAATTTGAGAAGTAAATACTTTGATTTGGCATGAAAGAAACTGAAAAAAAATCGGATGTTGTTGGATTTTCGCTCCGTGAAATGAAGGACAAATACGTAGGTCTGGATGGTTCTGATTTGCGCAAAGAATACGAACATCAGTTGAATATGGAATTGCTTGGGCGAATGATTCGGGCCACTCGAAAGTACCGACGATTAACACAATTAGAATTGGGGGAGAGAGTTGGTGTGGGTAAAGCACAAATTTCGAAGTGGGAAACAAGCGCAAATAATGCCACAGTGGATACTATAGTAAAGTTATTTTCTGCGTTGGGTGCTGAAATAGGATTTAGCGTGCAAGTGAGTGGTGAGAGAATTGAACTCATGGAAAACCCTTAGAAATAAATCTGAGTAACTACCTTTGAAGGATGATTTCGATGGACGTGATTGGAGCAGCCGCTGCGCGGCTGCGGGATGCACAAACGCAAGGCGTGCCTTGCGAGCCCGTGAGGACCTTGATTGGCGATGCGGATATTGCCGCTGCCTATCAGGTGCAACAAATCAACAACGCACTGCGCATAGCGCAGGGTGGGGTGGTTGTTGGACAAAAAATTGGTTTGACATCTTTGGCGGTGCAAAAGCAATTGGGTGTGGATCAGCCGGATTTCGGACTGCTGTTTGCCGATACCGAAGTGAAAAACGGTGGCAGTTTGTTGGCCTCCGCCATTTTGCAACCCAAAGCCGAAGCCGAGATTGCCTTTGTGATGAAATCGGATTTGACGGGTGAAATTACTGAATCTGCAGTGATTAACGCCATTGATTATGCCGTTGGTGCCATTGAAATTGTGGGTTCTCGTGTGTTGAATTGGGATATTCGCATCACAGACACTGTAGCTGATAATGCCAGCGCCAGTCACTTCGTATTGGGCGATGTGAAGCGTTTGGTTGATGAGGTTGACTTTGCGGCGGTGAAAATGCAATTAAAGAAAAATGGAACATTGGTTTCTGAAGGTGTGGGTGCAGCATGTTTGGGCAGTCCGATTTTGGCACTGAAATGGTTGGCGCAAACCTTCGCCGATTTGGGTACTCCGTTAAAGGCGGGTGATATTGTGCTCAGTGGTGCATTGGGACCGATGTGCGCCGGCGAAGCCGGCGATACTTTCGAGGCAGAAATCGAGGGTTTTGGCACAGTGACATTTTCTTTTGATTGAGGATCGTGAACAACATAAGCAGTAAAGCGTAAAACGTACTATGGGTAAGATAAAAGTAGCCATCATTGGCTCGGGAAATATCGGAACGGATTTGATGATCAAGGTGATGCGCACCGCCAAACACCTCGAAATGGGCGTGTTTGTGGGCATTGATCCCAACAGCGATGGACTTGCACGTGCACAGCGCATGGGCGTTGCCACCACACACGAAGGCATCGATGGATTGTTGAATCACCCGCTTTGGCCAGAAATTGGATATGTGTTTGATGCTACCTCAGCCAAAGCCCACCTCCACAATTACGAAAAAATCAAAGCGTTCCCTGGTAAACGCGTCATTGATCTAACCCCCGCCGCCGTAGGTCCATTTTTGGTCCCACCGGTGAATTTTGATTCCCTGCAGGATGTCCCCAACGTGAACATGGTTACTTGTGGCGGACAGGCAACGATTCCGATGGTAGCTGCGGTGAATCGCATCGCAAAAGTGCATTACGGAGAAATTGTGGCCAGTATCGCTTCTAAAAGTGCAGGTCCGGGTACCCGCGCCAACATCGATGAGTTTACTGAAACTACTTCCAATGCCATTGAACAGGTGGGTGGTGCTACAAAAGGCAAAGCGATTATCATCTTGAATCCAGCCGAACCGCCGCTGGTAATGCGTGACACCGTTTTCACCTTGAGCGATTTGGCAGATACTGAAGCGATCAAAGAAAGCATCCATCAAATGGTGGCCGAAGTGCAGCAGTACGTGCCCGGTTATCGCTTGCATCAAGAAGTGCAGTTTGAGGTAATCGCACCAGAAAATGCTGTATTTATTGAAGGGCTGGGCAAGGTGAGCGGATTAAAAACGACAGTTATGTTGCAAGTGCGGGGGGCGGGACATTACCTCCCTGAATACGCAGGCAATTTAGATATTATGACCAGTGCAGCATTGGCTACAGCCGAGCGCATGGCGAGCAAACAAGGAGGCAACGCATGAAAAAGGTATACATTCAAGACGTGACATTGCGCGATGGACAACACGCCATCAAACACCAATATAGCAGAGAGAAAATGACTGAAATCGCCCTGGCATTAGACGCGGCGAAAGTAGATGCCATTGAAATCGCCCATGGCGATGGATTGGCGGGCGCAAGTTTTAACTATGGATTTGGGGCGCATACCGACTGGGAATGGTTGGAAGGCATTGCGGAGAAACTGCAACATGCGCGATTGACCACGTTGTTGTTGCCGGGCATTGGCACGATCGACGATCTAAAACGTGCAAGGGCGTTGGGCGTAGAAAGTGTTCGCATCGCCACGCATTGCACTGAAGCGGATATTGCGGCGCAACACATCGAAGCGGCCAAGAATTTGGGTATGGATGTGGGTGGATTTTTGATGATGGCACATATGAATGAGCCCAAAAAACTCGCTGAACAGGCGGTTTTGATGGAAAGTTATGGTGCCGATTGCGTTTACGTGACCGATAGTGCAGGTGCGCTGTTGATGAATGATGTAGCGGATCGCATGAAAGCGTTCAAGGAGGTGTTGAAACCCGAAACCGAAATTGGGATTCACTGTCACCACAACCTGAGTTTGGGTGTGGCCAATACCATTGTTGCATTGGAACACGGTGCTACCCGTTTGGATGCCTCTTTGGCCGGTATGGGAGCCGGTGCCGGTAACGCGCCGTTGGAGGTGCTCATCGCTGTTTTGAATCGTATGGGTGTGGCGCACAACAGCGATTTGTATGCGCTGATGGATGCAGCCGATGATTTGATCCGACCGTTGCAGGTGCGACCCGTGCGCGTAGACCGCGAAACCCTGAGTTTGGGCTATGCCGGAGTGTACTCTAGTTTCTTGTTGCATGCCGAACGCGCTGCTGAGCGATACGGGATCGATACACGCAGTATTTTAGAGGAATTGGGCCAACGTAAAATGGTGGGCGGACAGGAGGATATGATTGTGGATGTGGCCTTGGATATGAAGAAAAAGGGCGAATAACGACCAATGGTATTTGAAATCCGATGGAAATCTGTCATATGTACTACACTGTGGAATAGTTTTTGATATTCGGGTCGTCAAAGCACATTAAATTTGCAAAAAAATATGAAGAAAATTCTTTTTATCGGCGCGGTTTTGGTTTCAGCGATGATTGGAACCACCGGTTGTGGCATCAAGTCTAAAGAAGCCTACCAGAAATCTAAATTGAGCGGTTTTGTGGCCGACCAAACTCAGTTGATGATTGAGGAAAACAATGTAAAAATGAACAAAGGCGATGGTGGCATTGGCAAAATCGTTGAAGAGACCAAAGTGAAGGTTGCTGCAATTGATGCTGATTTGACCCAGTCAAAGGCTGAGATCGATGCGTTGGAAGCCAAATTGGCTGCTGTAGAAGCATTGGAAAAAGAGAGCAAAGCAGAATTCGAGCGCAGTAACGTAACCACTGTGTTTTTTGCATTGAACTCTTCTCAGTTGACTACTGATGGCATGCAGGAATTGTATCGTTGGAAAGTGGGTGCTGACCGCAGTGCTAGTGCTTACGACTACACCATCGTAGTGTATGCATCTGCCGATAAAACTGGATCAGACGCTACCAACGCGAAATTGCGTGAGCGCAGAGCCAACACCGTGAGAAACTTCATGATTAACTCTTTGGGTGTTGCTGCTGCAAAAATTCAAATCGTAACTACCCAGCCAGCTTACACCGGTACCAACAACTTGGACCGTCGTGTGGTTGTAGGTGTAGTTGTTAAGTAATCCCCAGATTGTATCTTCGTGAGTGATGCTTGGTCACACTCACAAGAATAAATCTATATTGTCCATCGCCAGGGTCGTGAAAACGACCCTGGCGATGTCATTTTTGGCCTTCGGCCACCAATCCCTCACCGCCCAAACAGAGGCAATGCCATCTGACTATGTGAACCCGATGGTGGGGACTGGCGGACATGGGCATACCTTTCCGGGGGCGGTTTGGCCTTTCGGCATGGTGCAACTTTCGCCAGATACCCGCATCGATGACAGTTGGGATGGCTGTGGCGGGTATTACTACGAAGACA
>JAHEMG010000103.1 GCA_024643755.1 Flavobacteriales bacterium
AAGCATCTACTTTACCAGTCTTAGTCAAAGAGATTTGAGACTTAGCATAGTAGTTATCAGTTACAGTTACTGAACGAGAATAGTAAGCATCGTTTACATCATGGATAACAGTATCGCTCGTATTCAATTCAATTTCAGGAGCGATAAAGTCGTCAACACGGTAGTTGATTACGAAACCATCTTCAACCGCTTTGTTTCCAGAAGGATCAACAGCGTTGTAAGTTACAGGGTAAGTAGCACGAACGTTGGTGTTAACTGGACCGTTAAAGCCAGGGTTCTTCGCTACGAAAATAGAACCGTTGCAAGGATCGATTGCGTAGATATCATCTACGAATACAGAACCAATTTGAACATCGATAGTAGTACCATCAACGATGGCTTTACCCAACTTCAAAATGCTAGGAGCTTTTGTATCTTTTACAACAACCAAACGAGTGATTGAAACGCTGTTTGCTTGTGCATCTTTTACTGAGTAAGTCAACAAGTAGCTACCTACTTTACCAGCCTCTACAGTACCAGCAATTTTGATAGCTGAAGTCAAGTTACCATCATTAGCATCGATTGCTACTGCACCTGGCTCGGTGTAAGTATCACACTGTTCCAAAATCATGGTGTCGTTACCGTTCAAAGTCAACTTAGGAGCAGTTTTGTCCAAAGCAACAACTACGGTACGGAAGCGAGTGATCGCTTTGTTACCAGAAGCATCTTCCAAATCAAACTGAATGGTGTAGATACCAGGAACTGTGCAATCCAAATCAGAAACAACTTTCACGCTGTTGGTCATATCACCCTGAGTTGGATCAGAAGCTTTGTATGTAGTACCAGCAACTTCAGAGTAGCAAGCAGTCTTGGTACCTGCTTTTTCAACACGTACTGTATCTGCACCTACCAAAGTAATGCTCGGAGGCAAATTGTCGTTGGCCAATTTGATTGCGTAGTCTTCAAACTCACCTACAGTGTTCAAACCGCAAGGCGTGTTAGAGAATGCACCGTAAGATACACCTACACGCAAACGAGTCATTCCTTCGAAGCTGTTAGCCAAAGTTGGCACAGTGAATGAACCAGACACAGTAGAAGCTGCGGTAGAACCGCTGCTCATGATCTCTTCACCAGCATCGTTAAAGTCACCGTCGATGTTGAAATCGATCCATGCTTTGTAGTTTACGTTGTTGGCAATGGTGTTACGAGCAACTGACAAGTCATAAGACGCACCGAAAGTCAATTCTGCAGGAGTGTAGTCTTCAGTGTTGTTGCTATACATGTCCACACCAGAAGTAGTGGTTGCGTTCAACAATTCTTTAGAACCTTTTTTCAAAGTAACGTTGTTGATTCCTACGTCAGCAGACATCAAATCCACCAAAGGAATGCAATAATCCAATACAATTACGTATTTGTTCTTGATCAACTTCTTCTCAGTAACTGATTTACCACCTACACTGTTCCAAGCACTCAAAGTAAAGGTGTAAGCACCTCCTTTTTGGAATTTAATTTCAGGGTTTTGGCTGTTCTTAGAAGTACCATTCTCATAGGTGAATGTAGTTGGGAAGATGCTCCACTCGAAAGTGTTGGCATAGTCAGTTTTGGTTGTCACTTTCACAACATCACCCAAGTTAGGACGAACGTTGCTAGCTGTGTAATCCAAAAATCCAGGTGCAGTAGGAGTATTGATTGTAATAGTATTGCAGAAAGTATCTACACCAGTACATGTCAAAGCAATCAAACAAACGTCGTATTGACCATCAGTGTAGAAAGCACGGGTGAAATCAGTCGCTGAAGACTCAGGATTCTGATCTACCTGCCACTCATAGATTGGCAAACCTTGTACGTTTTTAGAAGCATTGGTGAACTCAACATTCAAACCATTTGCAGCAGGATTGTATGAGGTTGTCCATTTAGCACTTGGCTTCACTGGAGGACTCAACTTAGATTCCCAGTTGATGATAAAACCGTTGCTGTTACCAGAGGCATCAGATTCGAAAGTGATGTATACAGCACCGCTGGTACATACAATTTTCGCTGTATCATAAGTAGAAACGTTTGCACCAGTGATGGTCGCGATCAATTTGCTTGGAGTTGCCTCTTTTGCATCATAAATACGCAATTTGTCGTTCTGGTCGTTCAATTTCAATTGTGCAAATGTCAAAGTGATTTTCTCAGCACCACAAGGTAAAATCTTGAAGTAGTCAATAGAAGTCTTACGGCTGTTGCCATAGTTTGCGTTTGGTCCACCGTTATCATACAATTTACCATTCTTAGAAGTACCCTCTTTAGAAGGACCCATGTAGTATTCTGTAGGAGCGATACACTCAATGTAACGGTCTTTGCAGACGCGAGTTGAAGGTCCAACATCGTTTGAAGATGTCAAACAAACCTTATACCAACCAGTTTCACTCAAAGTGAATTTAGGGTTTTGTACACTTGCAGTTTGATCATCCAAACCTGTGGGCGACAACAATTCCCAAGACCAGCTGTATGCACCATTGTTACTCAAATCGTACAAGGTTACATCGTAATAAATTTCTGTCTCATTTGCAGATGATACGAAGTCAGCCACTGGAGCCGCTGTAGGCGCAGAAATTGTCACCTGTTTGGTGATAGAATCCGCCAACCCACAATAGTTCACCAACATCTTCACATCATATTTACCCGCTGAAGCCCACTTCGCAACACCTTTTTCTGTATTGTTAGAGTAACCTGCGTATGGAGGAGCAACCGCTTGGTCGAACGTCCACTTATAGGTGTAACCACTGCTTGGGTTAATCGCGTTGAATTTGATGTTTGTCTTTACGTAATTGGTAGATGTAGGAACGATGAAATTTGCAGTAGGACTTGCACCCAACTTCAAGTTCACTTCCAAATCCAACAAGTTACCGTAGGTGTTAGCAGTACCACAACCGTTGCTGCTGCTCAAAGTGTACACAGAAGCGCCACCGCGAATACGCATGTAGCTCAATCCAGTAGTTGACCAGCAAGGCATTTTCAAGTTGTAGGTAGTCAAACCAGAAGCGATGTTCTGCGCAGGATCTACCAAACACTCTGTAGTACCAAATTGTCCATCACGGTTGGCATCAATCCAGATACCTACACGGGTTCCCCATGACTGAGTAGCCCAAGTACCACCGTTAACGGTTACTGAAATTTCTTCACTAGCAGTCAAATCAAACCCTTTACCGGAATTCAAAATCCCTTTGTAACTGGCTGAAGAAGCCGATGAAGTACATCCCAAACCACTGTAAGACGCCAAAGAGTTACCCTTTTTGTCCTTTACAGTTACGTCAAGAATGTCACCTGGAAAGTCCGTTCCCGAACCTACCAAAGCACCACCACATCCCCAGGAGTTTGCTCCTGCGCATGGGGTTTGCGCTTTCAGTGCACTCGCGGAGAAGAATCCCCCCACCAGAACACCCAAAAACGCAAGCTTTTTGAGTTGTGTAATTGTTGATTTCATAGATTTATTTTAAAGTTATTTTCACAAATGACGCGATAATTGGAAAAGGTTGCAAGGAATTGATCAAAAAAAATCAAAAAAACCAAAAAAAAATGACCGTTCACAACGGCCATCACTGAAAAAAACCAGCATACAACTACAAAAATATCATCATCGAGAAGCCCCGACCCCACCATTCACCGATTCCATGTATCGCTTGTAATCGCGAATCGCCCTGAAAACACCCAGTGCAATTTTCTGCTGTCCCTCAGCAGTCCTTAGATAACTCCTGTCTGTTGGATTGGTTAAAAACCCAGTTTCCACCAACACACTCGGCATCGACGTTTGCCACAAAACCAAAAATCCAGCCTGCTTCACCCCCCTGCTTTTGATCGCACTAATCTTGTTAGTGTGCGCCTCTATCCCCGATGCCAATTTCAAGCTCTGCTTCATGTAAGCATTCTGCACCAAACTGAAAATAATATGCCCTTCAGCCGATTCCGGATCAAACCCACCATACCTCGAGTTTTCCCTGTAATCTGCCTCGTAAGTAATGGCGGCATTCTCTCGCTTAGCGACTTCCAAATTGCCCTCCGATTTGTGCAACCCCATAAAATAGGTCTCGCTACCCGCCGCCGTGCGATTGTTGTTGGCGTTACAATGAATCGAAATAAATAAATCAGCCCGATTGTTATTGGCCAGGTTTGGACGTTCCCACAACTTCAATGTCTTATCAGTAGTTCGCGTATACAAAACCTTCAGTCCTGGCAAACTGTCTTTCAAGATTTTCCCCAACTTCAGCGCAACCCCCAAGGTTACATCCTTTTCAAAAATTTCATTGTTGCCGTTACACCCTGGATCCAATCCACCATGTCCCGCATCAATCACCAATGTATTCAACCCCGTTGTCACCCTCACCGATTTTGCAGATGGCAAACCCAACAGCAATATAACCGATAGGCATGCGATGGCTACGAACCGACCATTTCGCAATACATATTTTGGGATGGATGAAATTCTTTCTGCTGTCATATGGCAATCATGGCAAACTTTTTGCCGAAATTCGCCAAACTTCTTGAACCGTCGAAAAAATCATAAAAAAACATCCCTACACCCGTTGTTGACATTGGGGTTTATTTTATGTTGGGTACTACCCCGCCCCTTGCAAGCCCAAGCCACAGACAGTTCGTCCACTAAAACAGACAGCACAAAGACACCTCCACAATCTGCAAAGCCCTTTCAAGCACCCATCCGATATGAAGCAAAAGATTCAATCGTCTTGGAAATGAAATCAGGCAAAGCAAACCTATACAAAGCTGCCGCGGTGAATACCGACAATATGGAGTTGAAAGCAAGGTACATCGAAGTAGGCCTATCAAACAAACTGCTGTTTGCTAAAGGCGGACCTGACACTTCCGGCAAATACGCTGACCTGCCGATTTTCAAAGACGGGGCCGACCAATATGTATCGGATAGCTTGATGTACAATTCCGGCACGAAAAAAGGAAAAGTTTATGGACTATCACTCTCACAAGACGAAGCACATATCCAATTAAAACAGGTCGTTAAGCAGCCCGATGGCAGTTTTATGGGACAGAATGGCAAATTGAGTACCTGTTCTGATCCACACCCCCATTTTTACCTTAATACAAGTAAGATCAAAGTTATTCCCAACCAAAAAGTACTGTTCGGCGCTGCAAATTTGGTTTTTGCCGATATCCCTACCCCCCTCGCCTTGCCATTTGGCATCGCACCATTACAAAAAGGCAGACGCAATGGACTGATCGTACCGAACCCCGGATTCAACGGTGCCAACAACAGTTTTTATTTGTCGAACTTGGGCTATTATCAAGGTCTTGGTAAAAATGCAGATGCGCAATTGAATACCGACCTCTATTTCAATGGCGATTTCCGAGTGGGCATCACCACGAGATACCTAAAAAGGTACAAATACAACAGTGAACTCAGCCTGAATATGAGTCGTTTTGGCAACGGCCTAGATCGCGCGAATCCAGAATTTGCAAAATCAAACGACTTCAGTATTGTGTCAAGATTTGGATTCGACAACAAATTTCTTCCCGGCACCACCCTAAACGGGAACATCAATATCGTCTCGGGCGATTTCAACAAACGGAATTCTCGCAACATTCAAACCCTGTCGCGCAATGAATTCCAATCCAGTGTCAATTATGGACGCAGCTTCTTTAGAAACAAGGTGAATTTATCGGCTTCGGCCCGACATACCCAGAACGTTCAAACACACGATTTCAGGTTGGAATTACCCAACGTAAACGTGGGTGTTTCGAGCATTACGCCTTTTGCAAAAAAGAATGGAAATAATACCGCTTGGTATGAGCAACTTCGATTATCGTACAATTTAAATTTCACCAATTCACTAAGCACCAAAGATACATTAATTTTTAGTGATCGATATAAAGATGTATTGGCAACAATCCAATCGGGTGTTCGTCATTCAATCCCAGTAAGTACAAACATAAAGTTATTCAAAGGAGCGCTCAATTTAACCCCATCTGCTAGTTATCAAGAGAAGTGGTTATTCAATGGACAAACCAAAAAATACGACCCAACGAGTAAAACAGTGATTTCTAAAGATACGGCAGGTTTTTTCAGATTAAACTCCTATAATATTTCAGCGGGTTTAACAACCAATATCTATGGCACATTTACGGATTTGAAGGCGGGCAAATTGCGCGCGATTAGGCATACCATCACACCAAGCATCGCCATGGGATATCGCCCAGAAATTGATGGTATAAAAAAAGGATGGGTTCGTTCTTATATCGATTCTCAAAACAAAGCCATCAACTACAACCTGTTTGAAAAAAGCGGAGGCTCAGAATTTGGCCAACGCAAATCAGGCTCTGTGGGATTCTCCCTAGGCAACAACTTACAAGGCAAAAAGGTGGTCAGTAAGGACAGCACCGGCAAAGAAAAAACAGAAAAATTCAACCTGATCGACCAGTTATCGCTCAATGGCAGCTACGATTTATCTGCAGATAGTTTCCAATGGTCAGACGTAAACCTGAGTTTCAACACGGTTATTGCTAAACAGATACGCATTGGGATGAACGCGGGGTACAGTCCTTACGAATATCAAAACGGCCGTCGCCTACCCACCCTCTATTACCAAAACAACAAAGGCATTTTGCGCTACCGCAACCTCGATTTCAACGTCAATTCACGCATCACACCGGAACTATTCGGCGGCAAAAAATCGAAAGAGGACATGCCAGCAAGGCTTACCAACCCATTAGCCACCGACGATTTGGAACTGAAACAAATTCAGATGCAGCCCTGGAATTACTTCGACTTTTCGATTCCATGGTCGTTGAATGTCACGTATGCAGTAGGTTATAACGCCGAAATCATCAATCCAAACCAACGATTAAACCGCAATACGGTATCGTTGCGGGGCGATATTAGCATCACGCCCGAATGGAAAATCTCATACAACACGGGTTACGATTTCAAGAAGAAAAACCTCAACGCCAGTGAATTTTCCCTGGTACGTAATTTACATTGTTGGCAACTTGAATTCATGTGGGTACCCAGCGGTTATGGCAAGCAGTGGCTATTTACTTTGCGACCCAAAAGTGCTCTGCTCCAAGACTTGAAGCTCAACAAGCGCGTATACAGCAACCCTGCTTTGTTTTAATTCACAAGCCATCGCCCAACCTTTTTCAAGTAACTTTGTTTCATTGAAACAAAAATTATGAGCATACAAGTTGGATCCCCCGCCCCCCAGTTCACGTTATTCAATAGCGAAAAACAAGAAGTTAGTTTGTCGCAGTTTGCCGGTAAAAACGTGGTGATTTTGTTCTATCCACAAGCCTACACCAGCGTTTGCACTGCAGAGTTGTGTTCAATGCGCGACAACTTGAAAGAATATGAAGCCCTGAATGCCGAGATCTTGGCGATTTCTGTAGATTCAGTGTTCACCCTTGACAATTGGAAAACCCAGCAGGGATACAACTTCCAGATGTTGAGCGATTTTAACAAAGAAGTAAGTACTGCCTACGATAGCATTTACGAAACGTTCGCATTTGGCATGAAAGGTGTTTCCAAGCGTTCTGCTTTCGTGATTGATGGCGATGGCATCATTCAGCATGCAGAGATTTTGGAAAATGCCGGCGAAATGCCCAACTTAGACCAAATCAAAGCGGTCTTGTCGACCTTAAACTAATCCCTTATTTTTGAGGAATGCGGAAAGGCATTCTATTGTTGACGATAACTCTTTGGGTATTCGGGGGATTGAGCGCTCAAAAGACGCCCCACCCCGAATATCTGATGAGGTATTATTTTACAGCCGCTGAAGGGGCTAAACAATCAGTTATTCCTTCAAAAGATCTACTGAAAATTAAAGGCATAGATCAAAAACAATATTTCCCCTGTTTCCCAATGGAGGGGTTGAAATTCAATCAGTTCTTATCGCAGGTACAAACGGGTTACGACACCATTTATGCGATTGAAGAAATGGTTTCTTGCGGTCCATTCCTAGCGCATCGCACAGAAACGACCAACGGCGAATACAAGGCGTTTTTAGCAGACAGCGTTTGGATCAAGGAACATTTGGGATATGTTCCACGGCAATTGTTTCCCGACACCAATGTATGGCCATCGTTTGCAGCTACTCCGGAGCGAGCAGCTGTGGTCAATCCCTATCGTTGGGTATATTTCCAAACTTCCACCTACGACCAATACCCAGTAGTTGGGGTAAGTCAACTTCAGGCCTCGGCATATTGCTCTTGGCTCACAGACCAACTCAAAAACAATCCCAAGTACAGCAAGTTACAAGCAGCTTTGGCCAAAGCCGGACTTCGTGTGGAAGCATCACTCCCGTCTGTGTCAGAATGGATGTATCTGTACGAATCAAGCATCGAAATCCCTAGTGAAAAAGGCACGAAAGAGGGAAAAATCAATGTCAGTTATTACACTACCAACAAACGCAAGGGCGGCGGATTAATCACCTTTATCAACCACCAAGCCGATAGACACCAACCAGTTATCTACCAAGGCATTGTCACAAATCGCGGCTTTGGCATTCAACCTGCAATTTCCAAAGCAATCCTCAGGCCTACACCCGTTGAATATCCTGCTATCAAACCCTACCCCTCTGTTTCACATTTGTTGGGAAATGTGGCGGAATGGACATCAACTCCCGCTTATGGACATTTGTTCAATAACAGAACAACGATTTTAAATACGAACGGACAGTTGATTGAAAATGCTTATCAACAGGTAAATGTGTTTGACTTCAAAGATTATTTGGTGGATGCCGAGCAACTCAAACAACATTATGCCATAAAAGGGGGATCATGGGCGCAGGACGTACATTATTTAGACCCGATGGCTTTAATGTTCATGCAAAGCAACCATAGCAACAACCAGGTGGGTTTTAGAACTATTTTGCATTTTTATCCAGGTCCAAGAGATAATTAAATGAGTGGTGACATTGTTGAAGAACTGACAGAAAAAAGCCAACATTTTCACCAAAAATAAACAAAATCGTCATATTGACACTTTTTGTAATTGTATAATTGACACTTCTTTAAATTTTCTCTATATTGCCTACCTAAATTTAGCCTATGTTTACATTTATACCCTCGCGAAAAGTCGTTTTAGCTGCCCTCACCACTGTTTTGGGTGCAGTTTCGGCTTTTGCGCAAACAGGATCCTTGGCAGGTTTGGTGACCGATGAGTCTACCAAAAAGCCCATCGAAGGGGTTACCATTGAAGTGTACAAAACCGATTTCAAAGTCAAATCTTTGGCCGATGGTTCTTACAACATCAGTGGCATCGCTCCGGGAACTTACAACGTCATTTTCTCCAAAGACCAAATGGAGGATGTATTGGCCAAAGTTGAAATCAAAACCAACGAAACCGCAAACCTAAACGCAGCCTTAAAAACGGCTGTTTCAAGTATGGGCGATGTGGTCATCGTTGGATACGGCCGTCAGAGTCGCCGAAATGTAGTTGGCTCTATTGCTACCGTATCAGGAAAAGAGATTACAGATATGCCTGCACCGTCTTTCGAAGCAGCCTTGCAAGGAAAAGCAGCGGGTGTACAAGTTATTGTGGGCAGTGGTATGGCAGGATCGGCGTCGTTGATCCGCGTACGTGGCGCTTCCTCTATTTCTGCGGCGGGCGATCCCTTGTATGTAATTGACGGGATTCCGGTTTCTCAGGATTACTTCATGAATCGCGCCAATGGCTCAAATTGGGGCGGTGGATTTAACAACAACCCCTTGGCCAGCATCAACCCGGATGATATTGAGAACATTGAAATCTTGAAAGATGCAGCAGCAACCAGTATTTATGGTTCACGTGGTGCCAATGGTGTTATCTTGATTACCACCAAACGTGCCCGCAAACAAGGATTGAAATTCGATGTAAGTGCTCGTTGGGGCAGTTCTAGTCCTACTCGCAAGCCCGACATGCTTTCTGCCCCTGAGTGGTTACAGCTGTATGAAGAAGCGTGGTATAACGATGGCAGAACTGGTACGCCTGATTTGTCGCTCAATGGTATCAGAATGAGTTGGGCTCAAGCAAACGACCCAAAAAACCATACAAACTGGATCGACCAAGTCATCGGACATGGATTCAAGCAGAACTACAATTTGTCAACCAATTACATGGGCAAGAATTTCGCCGTAAAAGGCATTTTGTCTATGGACGACAATGGTAGCTTCATTATTGGAAACAAATACAACCGTGTTTCTGAGCGTATCAACTTGGATTATCGCCCTATCAAAGGCCTCAACATTCAGTTATCGCAATCATTGAGTCGCGGTACCAACTCTCGCGTAGACGCTTCATGGGCTGGTGGATTGGGCTCTGCGATGAGTACTATGTTGCCAATTTACCCATTGACCCCTTTATATGACAGCGCAAGCAAATCATACATTACCCCAGTGGGATTGCACACCATTCGCGATTTGAAAAATTGGCGCACCATTGAGGTTCGCTCAATCAACAACGCCAACGTGAGCTACGAAATCAACAAAAATTTAACGATCAACTACAGCACAAGCATCGACTACATGGATTACAATGAATACTTGTATGAGCCTGCTGCTTTGATCAAAATGTACAATGCCAATTACATGCAAAACGGAAACGCAAAATGGTATCCCAGTTGGACCATGAACCGCAACCAGTTTTTCACCGCTCAATGGAACAAAGAGTTGAGTAAAAACCATGCTGTTAGCGCCATGGCAGGTACTGAATCACAGCATAGCATCACCAAAAGTAAGTATGTAGAGAACTTCGACGCTACCGGTCCGATCGACGACGTAGCCATCCCTGACACCGCCTTGCAGGCTTTCAGCAGAACGCCTTACGAATGGGCATTTATCAGTTACTTTGGTCGATTCAATTACAGTTACAAAAACAAATTAAACTTCCAGTTAACCAGTCGTTGGGATGGAAGTTCACGTTTCGGACGTAACAACCGATATGGTTTCTTCCCTGCTGCAGCGGTTGGATATATTTTGAGTGAAGAACAGTTCATGAAACAATACAAGTGGATTAACTTCATGAAATTGCGCGCGGGTGTTGGTAAATCAGGTAACGCCAACTTCGACAACTACGCCCGTTGGGGTACCATCACACCAAGTGGTAACTTACCCAAATACAACGGTCAGCCTCAGTTGGCGCCATCGCGTTTGGAGAATCCCAATTTGCGTTGGGAAAGCACCGTCAACTTTGATGCGGGTGTAGAAATGGCCTTTGCTAAAGGCAGAATCAGCACCGAATTCACCTATTACAACAAAGTGACCAGCGACGTAATCATGAACGTATCTATTCCCGTTTCAACAGGATTTGGTAGCTTTTACGATAACGTAGGTGGCATCACCAACAAAGGTGTTGAGTTTAGCATCAAAACAGTGAATGTGCGCACGAAGAGAACCAATTGGACCACCAATTTCAGCATTGCACGCAACGTAAATGAAATCACGAGCATTGGTGTTTACACCCCCGATGCAATCAGTGGTGGAACGAACGATACCCGTGTGGTGTTGAATCAACCGGTAGGTACAAACTTCTTGGTACGTTTTTCACATGTAGATCCTGCCACGGGGGCACCGGTATATTTCGATTTGAATGGCAATCAAACCACCAAATGGGATCCTGCTAACCGCGTAGCGGTAGGCAATGTATTACCGAAAGCCTTTGGAAACTTGGCAAACACCCTTTCATACAAAAATTGGGAATTGAATGCCAATATCTATTTCAACTGGGGCGGAAGCATTTTCGAAAGTTCAGTAAAACGTCAGTTGAGTTTGATGACCGATTGGAACATGGATCGCAGGGTATTGGATCGTTGGCAAAATCCTGGCGATGATGCCTTGTACCCAAAGATGACGTTGAGCACTTTCAATCATGGTTCAACGACTCCTTGGATCAATACAGATTTGTGGTTGCAGGATGGATCTTATATCCGTTTGCGCAGCATCAATGTGAGTTACAAATTACCCGCGGCGTGGTTGAAAAAATCGAAATTTGATGCGGCTCGAATCATGTTGGTTGGTACTAACCTCTTGACTTGGACCCGCTACACAGGTATCGACCCAGAAATCGCGCGCGACTTCGAAAACCCAACCGATCGAAACATGTCGGGCAGTATCACCTACCTCACCACACCCCAAGAAAAAAGTGTGAGTTTGGCCTTAAACTTTAGCTTCTAATCATGAAAAAGTTATTCTTCAAACCCTTCGCTTTTTTGCTTTCCATCTCCATTTTAGGCGGTGCGATGGTTTCTTGCGACAATATGATTGAAACACCTCCACCCAATGAATTGTTGGTGGATGACGCAATCAAAACCACTGATGATTTGCAACGATTGTTGAATGCATCGTACAACGAAGTCGCCAACACTTTCGGGGGCTTCTCTCAAATGATGAGCGAAATGCAATCAGACAATTTATCAAGTCCGAACAACAACGACCTACGCGAATTGCACAGCCACAACGTATTATTTTTCAACAGCACGGTCGGTGGATACTATAGCATTCTGTACCGTGCGATTTTCCGCGCCAATTTTGTTCAAGACAACATGGATAAAGTGGCTGACTTGAGTGCGGCCGACAAAGAGCGTATGACCGGGGAAATCAAATTCATTCGCGGTCTGTGTCATTTCACCGCTGTGCGCATGTTTGCACACCCTTACGGTTACTCTGCGAAGAACGACCACCCAGGCATCGCCATCGTAAAAGCAGCATCTACAAAGCCTAGCCCACGTTTGACTGTGGCTGAAGCCTACGATGCTATTTTGAGCGATTTGAAAGAAGCGGAAGCTGCTTTGCCAGAATCTAACGGGGATTATGCAGACAAAATGAGTGCCAAGGCATTGTTGGCACATGTATATTTCCAAATGGGTAAATACACCGACGCTGCCTCTTATGCCGGTGCCGTGATTGACTCAAAAAAATATACCCTGAGCGATACAGTGAACGTATTTTCAGCCGATGCAAGCAGTGAACACATTTTCAAAATCGTGAGCACAGGTATCAACGACAAACGAAGTGGTGCGTTTTCTGACTATTATGCACCAGGAAATCCAACCGGACAGCTTTCTCGTGAATTGTGGGCCAATTTGAATGTTGATTTGGCGATCGACAAGCGTTTGAAGCTCCTCACTGTAGTGAATGCTGGTGCACAAAATGAATTCATCAAAAGTGAGTTATTCAATGCCCCGTTCTTTAACGTACCGGTGTTGCACTTGACCCAAATGCATTTGATTCGTGCTGAAGCATTGGCGAAAAGCGGTGGCGACTTAACCACTGCAACTGCCGATATCAATGCCATCATCACTCGCGCCTACACAGACAACAGCAAATTGGTAGCTAGCGGTGCTAGTGCGCAACAAATCATTGATGCCACTCGTGCACAACGCAGAATTGAATTGTTATTCCAGGGCGATCGCACCCCAGAAATCAAACGTCTGGGCGCTGTTGAAAGTCAGAACATCTTTGTACGTGGTCATCGTTGGGATTGCCAAGGCTTCTTGCTTCAATTCCCCATCACTGAAAAAACCACCATTTTTGAAATTAACCCAACAGGAGGTTGCAACTAATGAAACGCATATTAAACTTATCGGCCCTAACCATGACATTGGTTCTGAGCATCACTGCTTGCAGGCCCGAGAAAAAAGAACTTGGTCCGAAAGCAAACCAAGTTGACGGAATCAGCACGCAATGGATTTTGAGTCGCGTTGACCAAATTGATGTCAATGTTCAATTGGCTTTCGTTGAAAGCGATACCCTTTTGAACGTAACGGACGCTTATATCGATGGCGCGCCCATGGAAATTGGGTTTGACAAAACCGGTGCATACACCATCACTCCGGGTGCTGGAAGCAACTTGTTCAAAAACACCACTGGGAAATGGAGTTTCGACAACAACGAATACCCCAGCTACGTGGTATTTGATGCAGCAAGTGCAACTGAAAACAACATGAAATTGATTAGACCCGTTCGTCCTCAAGACAATTTCTTGGTGTTGAAATACAACAAAATATGCGGTGGTAAACGCACCGTGAGTTATCACTTAACCTTTAACCGCAAATAAGTCACACCATGAAAAAGTTATTATTCATTTTATCGGCTGTGTTGATGAGCATTGGCAAGTTGGTAGCCCAGAAAGCTTGGGCAACGCCAGACCCTATCAACCCCAACGATTCTATTACAATTTGGGTAGATATCAAGAAGTGTGACCGTCAGCAATTGGCGGGGACCACTGATCCATTGTATATGTGGACTTGGACGCCAAAAGAGCATCCCAAAGGTCACCCACTAAACAATGGTACTTGGTTAGCCAGTAACGACGCTTTACAAATGCGCTCTGCTGGAAACGACCTGTATTTTTATCGCATGGTTCCCACGCAGTTTTACGAAGTAACTGCCGCTGAACTTTATACCAACGACATTAGCCTGTTGCTGAAAAAGAAAGACGGCACCGGTGGCGCTGCTGGCGAAGACAAAACAGAAGATTTAAAAATTGATTTGGCACCACCAGTAACAGGTCCACAAAAAATTGCGCCTTTCCCACGTTTGGCCAAAAAAGATACTTTATCGATTGGTGCGAGCGATGTATTGACCATTATGTACGATCGCAATTTGGAAACCAAAGACACCCTAAAAGACAAAGAAGACTTCTATGTATTCGCAAAAGCGAGAGTTGGTGCGGGTGCTGCGGACTTCTTGCAGATCGTTCCCATCACTAAGGTGGCTACTGCGCCACAATTGGCAATGAAAAATATGGGCAATGGCAAATTTGCTTTGAGCATGATTCCCAATAAATTCTTCGCATCGGTGAATCCAGGTGGACAGAAAATCTTGAGTGTGCAGTTTCAAATTGTGCGAGGAAAGATTCGCAACTCAAATGACACGGTAGACGGTACTTACGAGTACTTTTTGAATCAGAATTGCGAATAACAATTCTCATTAGGTTTTACCTTAATACAGTCCATTAACAAAAAGGGCGGCGAGATTCTCGCCGCCCTTTTTGTTTTATCACAAACTTTTTATTTCAACCTCGTTGCGAATAAGATCTTCAAGGACTTCTCTTTTGCGAATCAAGTGGGCCTCACCATCCATCACCAACACCTCTGCTGGGCGCAATCTAGCGTTATAGTTATTACTCATGCTAAAGCCATAAGCACCCGCATTGTATATTCTGAGCACGTCTCCTTCCCTCACCTCTTGTAACTTCCTATCATAGCCCAAAGTATCGGTTTCACAGATATATCCCACAACACTATACAAACGTGAAGCACCCTCAGGATTAGAGATATTCTCAATGTGGTGATAGGCATCGTAAAACATCGGACGGATCAAATGATTTTGACCAGAATCCACACCAACAAACACCGTAGAAGTCGTTTGCTTGATCACATTGGCTTTTACCAACAACGAACCTGATTCTGAGACAACGAACTTCCCTGGCTCAAACCAAAGTTCCAATTCACGACCATACTCCTTACAAAATTCAGCGAAGGCAACGGAAATTTTCGCACCGATCTCTTCAATATCGGTAACGATATCATCTGTTTTATATCCCACTTTAAACCCTGACCCAAAATCCATGAATGCCAAATCCGGGAAACTTCGAGCAGCATCAAACAACAACTCCGCCCCCCTCAAAAATACCTCTGCATCTAAAATATCACTGCCCGTGTGCATGTGCAATCCATTAACACGAATATTCAACGATTCAACGACCCTCAATACGTGCCTGAGTTGGTAAATGGATATTCCAAATTTCGAATCTATATGTCCAACAGAAATATGACTATGTCCGCCCGCCATAATATGCGGATTCAATCGGATACAGCAAGGCACTGAATCCCCATAGGCATGTCCAAAATGTTCCAAAATGGCGATATTGTCGATATTGATATGAACACCCAATTCCACCGCCTCTTGAATTTCAGCAAAATCCACGCAATTGGGGGTATACATAATTTCATTTGCCGCAAACCCAGCGCGAAGACCTAATTGCACTTCTTGTATTGATACTGCATCTAACCCAGCACCTTCATTTTTTAACAATCTAAGGATGTTGACGTTATTCAGTGCTTTGAGTGCGTAATGCAATTTGACTTTTGTATTGGGGAATGCACTCAATAAGCGTTTGTACTGATTTTGGATGGTTTCTGCGTGATAAACGTAGACCGGCGTACCAAAGGATTCTGCAATAGTCTGAAATTGATGATTAGGAATGGCTTGATTCAACATGAGATGATTGACGAGATTGGGGTAAATATTTTCTATGATTTAAAGCGTTCAAGGGTATTAAATAAAAAAGGCGGAGTGAATATCACTCCGCCTTTTCGAAAGTTCGAAGTGATCAGATTATGATTGTTTTTTCTTTGTAGAGAAATCAACAACAATCGGCGTTGCAATACAAATTGATGAATAAGTACCTACAATAACACCTATCAACAAGGCCAATGAGAATCCTTTCAAGGCATCGCCACCAAACAAGAACAAAATCAACACAACTACAAATACCGTAGCAGAGGTAATAATTGTACGTGACAAAGTATCATTGATCGCCAAATTGATCAATTTCGCATCAGAACGCTCGCCTTTGTTATTTGTCAAGAACTCACGAATACGGTCAAATACAATTACCGTATCGTTGATTGAGTAACCCAACAAGGTCAACAACGCCGCGATCAAATGCTGGTCGAAATCAGTTGGGAACGGAACAACGCCATCCAAAATGGCAAACATCGATAACACAACCAAAACGTCGTGAAGCAATGCAATTGTCGCACCCATACCATAAGCTACACTGCGGAATCGGAACACGATGTACAAGAAGATACCAACGACTGTCAAAATAACCAAGAAAGCACTCTTATCGCGTGTACTCGTAGCGATAGCAGCACCCACTTTAGATGTAGACAACACAGGATCCTCTCCTACCATGTCAAATCCTTTCAATGCACCCAAAACCGACGCACGAACTGAATCTCTCGCTTCTTGTCCTTCCGCATCAATCATGAATGTAGTAACAATTCTAAATTGGCCCTTGTTACCGAAGGTTTTTACTTCGTTACTAGACTCTTTCAAATTGTTATCCAAAGCTGTTTTTACATCTTCCGTTTTATAATTCTTAGTAGCATCGAATTGGATCACATAAGCATGACCACCTTTAAAGTCGATACCGGTGCTAATTCCACCTTTCATTACAAAAGCCGCAATACCTGCAACAATTACTAAAGCAGAAATGGTATAGTACTTTTTACGATTACCCACGAAGTCAATGTTACTATTCTTCATGAAACCTTTGTTCCAAGGAGCGTCAAATTTGATTTCCAAACCTTTATCGGCACGACGGTCCAACAATAAGCGTGTGATGAACAACGCTGTAAACATTGAACTAAAAATACCAATTACCAGGATCACTGCAAATCCATAAGCAGGACCTGCACCGGCGAATGTCAAAATGAAACCAGCCAACAAGGTTGTAATGTTTGAATCGATGATCGCACTCAAAGCATGTTTGAACCCATCTGCTATAGCCGTCTTTAAACTCTTTCCATTTTCCAATTCATCCTTGATACGCTCATAAATCAAAACGTTCGCATCTACCGCCATACCTACAGTCAAGATGATACCAGCCATACCAGGCAACGTCAATGCCGCACCCAAACTTGCCAATACACCCATAATTAAGAATACGTTACCCAAAACGGCAACAATAGCCATCCAACCTGCACGGCTGTAATACAAAATCATGAATAAAATGGTTGCAATAAAACCAAACAACAATGAATTCAAACCATTGCTAATTGATTCTTGTCCCAAAGAAGCACCCACTTGCTCACTCGCAACAATCTTAGCAGGAGCAGGCAATTTACCGGCCTTCAATACGTTGGCCAAATCGTTTGCTTCACGGATGTCGAAATTACCAGTAATCTGACTGTTTCCACCGCTAATTTTCTGGTTAACTACTGGCGCAGAATAAACCCTGTCATCCAATACAACGGCAATGTACTTACCAATGTTACGACCGGTTACTTGAGCCCACTGGGTTCCAGCTTTTGCAGTCATTTCCATCGATACTTCCAATTCTCCTGTTGGAGATGTATTTACACGTGCATCAGAAA
>JAHEMG010000170.1 GCA_024643755.1 Flavobacteriales bacterium
TGGTTTGGATTATCTTACACCATTCATCATCTTCAACAGACGACTGCTGAGGAAGAACAATACCACAGAGGCAGCACCTGCCATAATTACGAACAACATAAAGAAGTCGTACAGGGTTTCAATTTTCACAAAGAAAGTTGGTTTCTTAGGCTTCAAATTCCAAGTCTGCAATCTCTCTTGTTTGGTTGCTGTTTTCACTCCATTTACGTTGGTAACTACATCCACAGAGTCATGGGTAATCAACGTAGTATCGTTCAACAAAAGCGCACGATCGAAGTATTTGTTGTTTGATTTAATCACTTTCAAATGGAAAACAGAGATGTTCTTGGTTACGGCAGCAACGAAAGTCTTATTGTGCTTCGGACATGTACCACTATTCATGCAAGAGTCATTGCATTCGTGTTTAGCGTTATCCCCAGTGGGAACCGTATTCGCAATAATTGCCACGACAGAATCTGTTTTAGCATCCGCAGCCTTCACCGTTTTTACCGTAGCAGTAGCCAAAGTGTACGTTCCTTTTGGATCCGCTTTCCATACGTTGGTATCCAGCATATTCGCGTTGAAGTTTACCATTACTGAGGCATCCGCTTTGGCAGAATAACGCTTCTCCATTTTCACTTCTTCGGGGTAATAAGCACTCAAGGTACCAGCAAATTTGTTTGCAGCAGCGGTTGACAAGAACCATACGCCCATCAACAAAGAAGCCAATTTTACAGGGGCCAATTTGTTTACCATCGAGAGTCCGATTGGCGACAAGCACAACTCACCAAAGGTGTGGATGGTGTAAAGTGATACCAACCAAGCCATGCTCAATTTTGTGCTTGGGTCGATGCCTTTTACTCCAAATGCAATGACCAAGTAACCCATCGCCAACAAGAACAAGCCCAAGGCCTGTTTGAAGGGTGATGCGGGCTCCATGTTTCTCTTGCCCAACCATCCCCACAACCAAACAAACAGTGGCGCAAAGATGACAATGGCCACCGCGTTGATACTCTGGAAATAAGAGGTTGGTATTGTGGTGCCAAAAATCTCACGATTGGTTTGTTCTTCAGCGAAATAGGTCAATGAAGCGCCTGCCTGCTCAAAAGCAGCCCAGAAGAAAATCACAAAGAATGCAGCGATGTAAATTACCCAAATTCTCTGACGCTCAACCTTGTCCAAAGTTGGATCCGTAATAATATATCCAGGTGCCGCAATGGTAAGTGCGAAAATGAAAGAACCAATCCAATCCATTTCGGCTTGGAAACGGAACAAATACAACAACACACCAAATACTGCTACCCATATGCCCATCGCAGTGTAATTAACCGGTGCCGCGGGGGCGTCAGTTTTCACCTCTCTGGCAGAGTTAGGTTTCTCACCAATTTGCTCACCTTCAGGTGTTACAATGTATTTGTTTTTCAGGGTAATGAACAAAATCAAGCTCACGCACATACCCAAACAAGCAGCCATGAATCCCCAACGGAAATCTGCGGCATTGCCGGTATCGCCCAAGTAACCACACAACAAAGGCGCGATAAACGCACCCAAGTTGATACCCATATAGAAAATGGTAAATGCTGAATCTACGCGCTTATCGCCTGCTGGATACAACTGACCAACCATTGTGGAGATATTGGGTTTAAAGAAACCGTTTCCGATAATCAAAAAGCCCAAACCCGTAAACATCAACGGAGCCGCAATATTCACTTCTTGGTAGTAGGTACCCGCAAAGAACATGAACAACTGTCCTATCGCCATTAATACACCCCCAATGATGATAGATTTGCGGTTACCCCAGTAGCGGTCTGCCATGTAGCCACCCAACAGCGGTGTCAAATACACCAGTCCTGTATAACTGCCGTAAATTTCTGAACCGAGGGCTTTGTCGAACAGCAAAGCTTTGGTCATAAACAACACAAAAAGCGCCCGCATGCCATAATAGCTGAAGCGCTCCCACATTTCTGTCACGAACAAAACGTACAACCCTTTCGGATGTGATTTGTCGGAATACAATTGTTCTTCTTTTACACTCATGTTTAAATCGTTAAATATCTATCGGCCAAAATAGAAAGAAAAATTGAATCTGTATGCGTTTGTGCGATTTTCATCCACGATTTGTGGGTTTCTATGCCCATTCTATGGGTGTTTTGTCGGTTTGGTGTTATTTTGCACCATAAATAGATGCTTACAGCCAAAACCATAGCCAAAGAAATCGGTGGATTTATTGATCCTTCAGTGAGCGATGTTCAGATAGATCATGCGGCAAAGTTAGAGGATGGCGGTGTTGCCTCTTTGGGCTTTTTTTCCAATCCAAAGTATGAGCAATCGCTGTATGCTACTCAATGTAGTGCGGTGATTGTACCAAAGGGATTCGTGCCACAACAACCAGTTCAGTGTGTATTAATCGAGCATCCTAACCCCTATTTTGCTTTTTGCACGGTACTCACCAATCATTTCAATCCCAACCAACATCGCAGCGGAATTGAATCGGTAAATATTCATCCAACAGCCAAGTTAGGTAGCGATATTCATGTTGCCGCTACTGCGTATATTGAGGAAGGTGCGGTTATTGGTAATCATTGTATTGTTTACCCAGGCGTATACATTGGTAGAAACGTTGTGATTGGCGATCACAGTTTGCTGTTTCCCAATGTGGTAATTTATGCTGATTGCGTTATTGGCCAGCATTGCATTATTCAAGCAGGAAGCGTCATTGGTGGCGATGGATTTGGTTTTGCACCCGTGAATGGAAAGTATATGAAAATCCCCCAAATTGGGAACGTAATACTTGAAGATTGGGTTGAAATTGGAAGCAATTGCAGTATCGACCGTGCAACAATGGGAAGCACTGTGATTAAGACGGGCACCAAGCTCGACAACCTAGTTCAAATTGCGCACAATGTTGAAGTTGGTGAGCACACCGTATTGGCTGCACAAACAGGCATCGCAGGAAGCACAAAGGTGGGTGCATATTCGCAGTTTGGCGGACAGGTGGGCGTGGCTGGACATTTAACCATTGCACCACATACCAGCGTTGGTGGCCAAGGTGGCATTACAGGCAATATCAACGAACCTCATCAAAAGTTGACTGGCACTCCCGCAACCGACGTAAGAACGTATCTAAAATCGGTAGCAGGAACCCGAAAAATACCCGAATTACAAAAGGCCATAGAAGATATCAAAGAAGAAATCGCTCGCATAAAAGCAGGAGAATAATACCATGAATCAAATCAATCCAAAACAAACGACATTAAAATCGCCCATTCATATTTCTGGAGTGGGTTTGCATACAGGTGCCAATGTGAATTTGACATTGAATCCCGCACCTGAGAACCATGGATACAAGTTTCGTAGGACCGACCTAGAAGGTTCTCCAATCATTGAAGCGGATTGCGATTTGGTGACTGATACATCTCGTGGGACCACACTGACCAAAAATGGCGCCTCTGTTTCAACCGTTGAACACGTGCTAGCGGCGTTGGTGGGAATGGAAGTTGATAACGTATTGATTGATATTGATGGACCAGAAATGCCCATCATGGATGG
>JAHEMG010000180.1 GCA_024643755.1 Flavobacteriales bacterium
AGTTGGCAGGACAGTATCCCGCCATTCTTGACGATGAAATCGTGGGGTCGGAAGCGAAGAAATTGCTGCACGATGCCAAAACCATGCTCAATGATTTGGTGAGCCAAAACAAGCTCAGTGCCAAAGGCGTTTGGTACATCCTGCCCGCCAAAAAATTTGGGGAAGATGTGGCCGTATATCACGATGCCAGCATCGCCCAACAAGATACCGATGGCAGCCAAGCTAAGGAGAAATTCCATTTCTTGAGGCAGCAGCGCAAGATGACCGCGTCTATGCCAAACCTATCATTGTGCGATTTCATTGCCGATGATCAAGTAGACTATTTGGGTGGATTTGCGGTAACCACCGGATTGGGATTGGAACCCATTGTTGCCGCGTTTGAAGCCCAGCACGATGATTATCAATCCATCATGGCCAAAGCCCTTGCCGATCGATTGGCGGAGAGTTTTGCGGAGAAATTGCACCAAATGGTCAGAACCCAATTCTGGGGATATGCCGATGAAGCATCGCTGAGTAACGAAGACCTGATTCGTGAAAAGTACCAGGGCATCCGGCCTGCGCCCGGCTACCCCGCCTGCCCAGACCACACAGAAAAAACAACCCTGTTTAACCTGCTCAAAGCACCCGAATCAGCCGGTATCACCTTAACTGAATCTATGGCCATGCTGCCCGCTGCCTCCGTCAGCGGCTGGTACTTTGCACACCCCCAAAGCAAATACTTCGGCTTGGGAAAAATCAACAAAGACCAAGTAATGCACTATGCAGAAAGAAAAGGCATGGACTTGGAAACCGCGGAACGCTGGCTAAGCCCGGTTTTGGCATACTAACACCCCCGCAATAACCTACTGCTTAAAAGGATTTCCGTAGGCCGGATTCGTGAGAAACGTATTGTCCGTCATCGTCAACAAAAAGGCCTTCAAATCTGCCTTCTGCTGCGCCGTTAACTTCAATTGCTTGTTGCCGTGGGCTGCCATCATCGGACTGATCGTGGGCGACAAATAATTTACGTTGTCGCTGTAATGATCAATCACCTCATCCAAAGTGGCGAATCTACCGTCGTGCATATAGGGCGCTGTCACCGCAACGTTCAACAAACTTGGCGTCTTGAACAATCCGCGGTCTGCAGGATTACCCGTAATCGCCCCGTAACCTTTATCCGAAAAATTACCGTCTAACCCGTTGTTCGCAATCCCTCCCATATCTGGGTTGTTTTGCTGGGCCAACGCACCGCCGTGACAATGAAAACAATCTGCCCCAGTAGCCAAACCCGTCACCGCATCAAAATCCACCAAACCATTGAACAACAGCGCTCCCCGCTTCTCTTCGCTGGTAAGCAGACTGAATTTTCCTGGAAAAAACCCGTTGAAACGACTGTCCTTGCTCACCAACGTCATCAAGAACTGCTCCAACGCTTTCGACATGTCAAATACATTGGGCTCGCTGCCAAAGGCCTTGTCGAAATACTCAATGTATCGCGCCGAACGCGCCAATCGCTTCGCCAACAAAGGCAAAGTCATGGCCATCTCATTGTGCGCCTGAATGGGCTCAAAAATCTGCGCACGCAATGTGCTTTGTCGGGCATCCCAAAAGAACTTCCTGCTGTAAGCCAAATTGAACAAACTGCTCGAATTACGGCCCGTCTGTAACCCGTAAATCCCCGTACTCAACTTCTTGGGCTCCGCAAAGGCATACTCCTGCTTGTGACAACTGCCGCAAGAAATCGTGCTGTCAAACGATAAAATGGGATCGTAAAACAACATCCGTCCCAAATAAATCCCCTCCTCGGTAAAGGGATTGTCGGAAGGCAACACCGGCATCCCAAACTTACCTCCCGGAAAAATGGTGGCGGGGTCCACCTTCGTTGCCACGTAAGACGTGGGGTCTTTATGCAATGGATCATTCGGGTCTTTCTCACAAGCCGAAAGGCCCAACACCATCAAACCCAATAGCAACCAACCTTGCTTCATAACCCAAGTATTAAGGTGCTGGAATCTCAAAGGCCGAATAGGCCGACAAATTATCGAGCAATTTTTGCATCAATGCCATTTCTTTCACCCCTTCAGAGTGCGACACTGACCCTTTTTTCAACTCAATGCCCTGATAGAACCGGTTGATGTGGTAGTTGAATTGCACCGGCGTAGCTACTTTGTCCTTCACCTCAAACATCGCCGCGCCCATACTGCCACCCACAGGGACCTCAAAATTTCTAACCATCGCATCGGTAGCCGCATGAAAACTCATGCCCTTGGTGTATTTATCAGTCAGACTGTCCTTATAATTCCCATCAATCGCCTGGAAAATATAACCGCCAGCCCAGCCCCAATGCATGCCTGTTAAATTGCCATTCAACGGATGCTCAGCACCCCACTGATTGGGATCGCCATGGTTCACCGCAGAGTCCAAACCCAAGGTGAAACGCACCGCCTTATACTTTCCGGCAGGCACCTCATAGTTGAATTTGGTACGCTGCTTTTTGAAATCAATCCATTGGTATCCATCGCCCAACATCACCTCAGTGCCATCCTCCTTAACCAAACGCAACTTCGAAACAATCATCCCGAAATTGAAAAATTGTACATATTCTTTTTGCGTTGAAGGTTGCTCAAACCAGCCCGTTAAAAACGTCAAAGGCTGACCATTCCACAATGCAGAAAAGTTCAAGTCCACCGACGTCTTTGTATCCACAACCGGCGGCGTCACCGGAGGATTTTCTTCGCAAGATTGAACTGTCAAACCCATAACAGCCAACACCATAACCATCAATGCTTTACTCCAATGTTTCATAGTCTAATTTTTTAACAACTTATACGAATATACGAAATTTCCATCGTTAATCCTAAGGAAATAGGACCCTGCCGATAGGTCTCCGAGCGATACGGTCAACTGCTTGCTCTCCCTGCCTTTGGTGTCAATCGCCAACACCTTTTGTCCCACCGCGTCATACACCTCCATCACCACAGCCGAGGGATTGCGCGCATACAACACAAAATTCCCATTCGTGGGATTGGGAAACAGTACAAATGCATTTTCCTGTACCTTGTTCAAGTTCATTCCACCCACACTCACCTTGGCCAACAAACGAACATACGGATCAAAAATCACCGTATCCACCTCAAAATCCACCGCCATCTTCATTTCCGCCTCCAGCTGCTTGGGCTCCCACAACACCAATTTCTCCTTGCCCTCGCCCCGCAACAACAGCGGAATTCTCACATGCCAATACGGTACACTGCTGTGCGATGGCGTCTGCTGACAACCCAACGTCATCGTCTGTCCCTTCTGCTTCCAATTGATCTTCAAATACGGGAAGCCCTCCCCATAATACCACTGCTGAAAAAACGTATCCAAGTTTCTCCCGCTGGCCTGCTCCATATAAAATTCCAAATCCCGGGTTTGCGCAAAACCATACGTGGTGTTCTTGCCCTTCAAATACTGCCTGCAGCCCTCAAAAAACAGGGAATCGCCCAGCTTATCGCGCAACATGTGCAACACCC
>JAHEMG010000002.1 GCA_024643755.1 Flavobacteriales bacterium
AGCGATGCCAAAGTTCAGTGGACCTTGCAGAAACATGCCAGTGGCACCATGAGTGATGGAACGTTTGCAGGCGGAAGCACCACCGAGAATACCTTGTATGTTCACGGAGCCCAAGACAAAGCGCAGAAAGGTGCCTTCTTGAAGGTAACCACCACCGCGATTGCCAACGATGTATGTCCGCCAGCCAGCGACAGCATCGAAATCATCTTGCACCAATACCCTGACTTAACGCCCATCTTGGCACAAACAGGTTGTGTTCCTTTGACAACCACATGGACAGTGAATGACAACCGTGGCATTCCTTCAAACCAAATGGCCTACCGTTGGGATTTCGGAAATGGAGATACCTCGATCTTGCAGAACCCCGCCAATGTAATCTACCCAACCCAGGGTAGATACAACATGAGCGTGGTAGCCAACAATACTGCAGGTAACTGTAAAGACACCTCAGTAACCACCGTGGAGGCGTATCCAATTCCTGTGGCATCGTTTACTACAGACCCCACCAAAACTACGGTAGCGTTACCCAAATTTAGATTTACCAACACGAGCAGTATCAATAGTTCTGTTTTTCCTTCCAATTTAAACTATCAATGGGATTTTGGGGTAACTGCTCAAATGGATGATACCTCTACTGCTAAGAGTACTTTGTATTCTTATGGTAAGGATACCGCCACGTATACCATTCGTTTGATCACAAAATCAAACAAGGGTTGTGCAGATACTGCTTACAGAACGGTTTATGTGGGACCTGATATCATCGTGTTCATTCCTGATGCGTTTACGCCAGACGGGGCAGGACCAAACAAAAACAATACGTTTGCACCGGTGGCCATGAATTACAAAAATGCAGTCATGAAAATCTACAATCGTTGGGGAGAGAAGTTGTACGAAACCGATGATTTAAGCAAGGGTTGGGACGGAACTGCCAATGGTTCAGTCTGTCAAGACGGCGTGTATTTGTACTCAATTCGTTTGTATTCGATGGACGATGAAGTATATGTGTACAGTGGTTCGATTACCCTGTTAAGGTAGTCGGATGGTAACAACAACAAGAAAGCCCAGGCCAACGGCCTGGGCTTTCTTGTTACAACTATACGCAACGACTTATTGCTTGTGAGCAGGTTTTAATTTATCGGAAGGTAAGAAGTATAAGATGGTCATTCCCACAAAGAAGAAAACCATGAGCGACAGAATGCTATTACGCATGTCGCCGGTGATATTGTCGATGGCGGCCCAAGCAAAAGTTCCCAGAACAATCCCCAATTTCTCTGTGACTTCGAAGAAACTGAAGTAAGAGGTATTGTCGCGATCGCCAGGAATCAATTTGGCGTAGGTAGCTCTCGATAAGCTTTGAATGCCGCCCATCACCGTGCCAATCAAACAAGCCAAAGCAAAAAACTGTCCGGGATGACGTGGCTGTAATTTAAAGGCCAAGGAACAAGCGATGGTCCAAATGATCAAACTAATGAAAATGGCGGGTTTATTCCCAATTTTATCAGCCAAATAGGCAAAGAAGTAGGCACCTGCTATGCCAATCAATTGGATCAATAATATGGTGGTCAACATTTCTTCAGACTTGAGCAGAAGAACATCTTTTCCGAACAGGGCAGCCACGTAGATTACCGTTTGAACGCCCATGGTATAAACAAAGAAGGCACCCAAGAAAATTTTTACGGCTTTCATGTGCTTCACTTCGTTGAACACTTTGCGAATTTCATGATACCCACTCCAAATGCTGGTTTTTGATTGGGCTGCCAATTTACCGGGTAATTTGATCAGGGGCCAGAATGACCACGCCAACCACCAAACGCCCACGGTTAAAAATCCGACTTGAAAGGGGAGTACGCTCTCTTTGGGACTGGGTAATCCAAACCAATCGTGTTTGATGAGCAGCAATAGGTTGAAAATGAGCATCAAAACACTGCCAATGTAACCCATCGTAAAGCCCCTTGCCGATAAACGATCGAATCGGTCTGCTGTAGCGATTTCAGGTAAAAAGGCGTTGTAGAACACCAGACTCCCGGCCCATCCTAACGTAGCAACCATGAAACAGCCCAGGCCAAAAAGGTAGTTGTCGCCATTGAAAAAGAAGAGGCTACTACAACCAATACTGCCGAGGATAACGAAAAAACGCATGAAGGGTTTCTTGGCGCCGGAAGCATCGCTGATTCCAGACAATAGGGGAACCAATATCACATTTATGAGGAAGGCCAAACTCAGACAATAGCTATATAGTGCTGTGTTTTTAAAGTCGTAGCCCATGAACTCAATGTGTTTGGGCGTAAAACTCTCGTAAAAAGTGGGGAAGATGGCAGAGGAGATACTCAAGGAATAAACGCTGTTGGCCCAGTCATACATGGTCCAAGCGGTGAGTACACTTTTGTTATTTTTTTCCATAAAGTGACGCAATTTACCCAAAAATTGATGGGATTCAAGGGTAAATTCGTCGGGAGGGCTTACGCGTATTTCTGGCTATCCGCCCGATTCCATTTTTCTTCCGCGATTTCTCGGGTAATGGTTAATTGGGTTTTGTTCTTGGTAGAAGGGGCCTCATACATATAATCCTGCAAAATAGATTCACAAATACCCCGCAGTCCTCGGGCTCCTAGCTTATTCTCAAAAGCGATTTCGGCGATGTAATCAATGGCCTCTTCGCTGAATTCTAGGGTTATTTTATCCAAGGCGAACAAATGTTGGTACTGTTTTAACAACGCATTCTTGGGTGCGGTTAAAATGGATTTCAACGTTTCTTTATCCAGTGGCTCAAGTGCGGTTAGTATAGGCAAACGTCCAATGAGTTCAGGAATAAGTCCGAAAGACCTCAGATCGGTAGGGGCTACCAAACTCAACAATTTCTTGTCTTGAACTTCTTTGCTGTGACTGCTCTTGAATCCCAGGGCTTGTTTTTGCACACGACGAGAAATGATCTTTTCGATACCGTCGAAAGCGCCACCGCAGATAAACAGGATGTTTGATGTGTCAACCTTGATGTATTTTTGGTCGGGGTGTTTTCTTCCGCCTTCAGGAGCTACGTTGGCAATGGTACCTTCAAGGATTTTTAACAATCCTTGCTGAACACCTTCACCGCTTACATCCCGTGTGATAGAGGCATTGTCACCTTTGCGGGCGATTTTGTCCATCTCATCCAAGTAAATGATGCCACGCTCTGCCTGTTCGGGCTTGTAATTGGCTACTTGGAGCAAACGGCTGATGATACTCTCCACGTCTTCGCCCACATAGCCGGCTTCAGTAAGTACAGTAGCATCGGCAATACAAAAGGGTACATCCAAGATTTTGGCCAAGGTTTTGGCCAACAACGTTTTGCCTGTACCTGTTTCACCGATCATCAGGATGTTGGATTTTTCAATCTCAACCTCGGTATCCGCCGCCGATTTTTTGCTGTTTAAACGCTTATAATGGTTGTAAACGGCTACGCTGAGCGTTTTCTTGGCTTGGTCTTGCCCAATGACATATTGATCCAAAAAGGATTTGATTTCAGTGGGTTTGGGCAATTTCTTGTTGCCGTTGGATTCTGCTTTTGAGGTTGCGGCGGGACTTAGTCCGTCCATGCCCAACTCTTTCTCAACGATTTTTTGCGCTTGATCTGCACATTGATCACAAATATGACCATCGAGTCCAGATATCATCATTAAGGATTCACTCTTTCTACGTCCGCAGAATGAGCAGATAGGATCTTTCGCTTTCATCGCAACTTATTTATTGCGACGACCCAAGACTTCGTCAATCATGCCATAGGCTTTTGACTCTTCTGCGGTCATCCAATAATCACGATCACTGTCTTTTTCTACACGCTCAAACGGCTGACCAGAATGATGAGAGATGATATCATACAATTCCTTTTTCAACTTGCTGATTTCCTTGTAGGTGATTTCAATGTCCGATGCTTGTCCTTGCGCACCACCCAAAGGCTGGTGAATCATGATGCGAGAGTGGGGAAGTGCGGTACGCTTTCCTGCAGCACCAGCGCACATCAATACGGCGCCCATACTCGCAGCCATACCCGTACAAATGGTGGCAACGTCTGAGCTGATGTACTGCATGGTATCGTAAATGGCCAAACCGGCGTATACACTACCTCCTGGACTATTGATATAAATTTGGATATCCCGGTTGGGGTTGGCACTTTCCAAAAACAACAACTGTCCCATGATGATATTGGCAACATCTTCGTAGATGGGGACACCCAAGAAAATGATCCTGTCCATCATCAAACGAGAGAAGATGTCAATGACACTGGCGTTCATTTGACGCTCTTCAATGATATTTGGGGTTAGCCCATAAATACCACTACTTTGGGATACCAATTTGGTGTATTCATCAACCCTTAGGCTGCTAATGCCCAAATGTTTGGTTGCGTATTTTTGAAATTCTTTGCCGTAATCCATCTTATTTTCCTAAAGTAACAAATGTAAATCAGAAATGGTTATTCACCATGTTCTGTTTTATGCGCATTCACGTGTTTGAAGTAGTCTTCAACAGAGATTTTCTTTGATTTCAAGCTAACGATGCCTTTTACTGCGTCGTACGCTTTGCGATAAATCACGCGATCAGCCATTTGCATCACAAACTCTCGTTCAGCCAAACGCTTGTTGATACTTTCATCCAAGAACGCATCGTTCATAGGGATGTTCAAGCCATACTGTCTGTACAAGCCATGGAAATAGATACGGGCTTCTTCGCGGATATCTTGCTCAGTGCTTTGTAAGCTCTGACTGGCCGCAATCTTATCGATCACCAATCTGCGTTGCAATGCGCTTTTCTCTTCGGCGTATTTCTCATCGATGTTGTCGAAGTTGTACTCGTTTTCTTTGGTGGTGATCAACCAACGCTTCAAAAATTCATCAGGCAATGCAATGTTGTGCTTCTCCATCAACAAATGTCCGATTTGATGATCCAACCACAATTCCGCCTCGTTCTTGTAGTAGTTTTCCAAGTTTGTTTGGATTTTTGCACGATACTCTTCCTCGCTAGCGGGGATTTCTTGCTCACCAAACACTTCGCGGTAGTATTCTTCGTTCAATTCAGCGTCGGTTCTGCGCTTGATTTCGGTAATCACCAATTTAAAGCTATCGCTCAAATCAGCAACACCTTCTTTGGCAATGCCCAACGTGTTTGAAATAACGGTTTCATTGTTGTTCAACAAAGTTTTGATGCTGCAAACCAACTCGTCGCCCACCTTTTTGCCCAAAACTGCCTTCTTGGCTTTTTTGTCTTCAATCATGGAAGCTACGAAACTGATGCTCTTGTCCGATACACCCCCTTCTAATACCTCGCCAGCATCGTTCAACTCTGTAACGCCCGCGTAGATAATGTCTTCATCCTCCGCTGTTTCAACATCAAACATTTTTCCATGACGCTTGCGAGAATAATTGATATCCTCAGTCACTTCCTTTTCGCTCACCTGGATATCGAATTGCTCCAATGAATCCTTGCTCGAAATGTTCAACTCAAACTGAGGCGCCAATCCCAAGTCAAAAGCAAACTTGAAGTTTTCGCTGTTCTCAATGTCGATTTCACTCTCAACCTTGGTGCTAGCAATAGGGTAGCCCAAAATGTCCAATTTCTCATCTTGGATGTATTGATTCATCTTGTCAGAAGCCATATTCTGGATTTCTTCCGCCAAAATGCCCTTGCCGTACAATTTCTGCACCATGCCAAGGGGTGCCTTACCCGGACGGAATCCTTTGATGTTGGCACTTTTTTGGATGCGTTTTACTTCCTTTTCTACCTTCTCTTGGTAGTCTTCCTTACCCAAAGAGATAATTACGGTAAGATTGAGATCGTCGTGTTTTTCGAGTTGAATATTCACAGTTTGATGCGTTTCAGATTAAATAAAAATCCCCGCCAAATTGCCGTGAAGCAAACATCGGAGGGGAGTAGTGCACGCGGAGGGACTCGAACCCACACACCTTACGGCGCCAGATCCTAAGTCTGGTGCGGCTACCAATTACGCCACGCGTGCAGAAAGGACCTTAAAAAAGGACTGCAAAGGTAAGGATTAATCACATCTTATCAAAACAAGACTGTGGTATATGTATAAGATTTCTTGTTTTTCAGGGTGATGGTGATTTTTATTTCGTCTCCGGCCGACCACTGCGTCATACCCAGTGGGGTAATCGCCAAGGTGGGAAGTCCCAACCCATTGCCCGGCTGAACAGATACATTGCTTTCAATGTTGCCGTGTTTTTTCGAAACGATGCTCACAGTGGCCTCATCCAAAGGCTGCAATATTGAAAAACTCCATCGCTCAAATACCAACATCGCAGGCGTTGCCCCAGCTGCAGGCCAAGCCACAAAATGCTCGCGGTAATACTGCGTGTCAACCGGCATGATGTTTTTGTCAGCCAACCAAAAAACCGTATTGTTTTCAGCGCATCCAAATCCATAATTGATCATCCCGGGATGGGTGAGTAAGCGACGGTTATACAATTCTTCACTCTTTGTGTCGCTCATCAACACCGTGGTGCTCTGCGCGGGGTTTGATTCCAAAACAACCGTGCCATACATGGCTGCATCCGCTGCCGCCGCTGTGTAACATTTGTGCGTTTCTGGCTTGGGCTCTCTGCTGAATACACCAATGGGGGCATACATCGTAGCCGCCTGCATACTCGCAATGTGCTTGTCTTGATCGAACTGAATCCCTTGGGTTACCCCTGAATTCTGACGGAAATAGTTGATTCTCTGGGTGATTTTCTGCAATGTGCTATCGGGCAATGTACCCACGGTGCAGGTTTTGCTGTTGCCCGTCCATCCCGTTTGAGCCAATTTCTTGCCTTTTACTGTGGCATAACCAATTTTGCTGCCTTTGTATCGCACATCGAAATCTGCTTTGGCCAAACGCACTTGCAAAGCGCCCAATCCCACAAACTTGGGATTTTCCTTTTGTAGGCGATAAAAACAGCCCCAGGCAGGTTCCATCAACCCTTGTTTGGTCAACGAATCAGCCGCCCGTAACAACAAAGTCTGCTGGAATGGCTTCAAGGTGGTATTTTTCGGGAAATCCTTGATCACAGAATCGCTGAGCGATATAATTCTTGCCCAATCGTAGTAAGCGATTTTTTGCTTTGTCCAAGTGTTGAAAGTATTCAATCTCGACTTTTTCAAGTTTATGTTTTTTGGGTAGCGATTGGCGCCATGGTCCATCAGCATTGAGATCAAGCGATGACTTACTGCCGCCGGCGGGTTGTTCAACAACACTTCCAATTTCTTTTCATCGATGGGAGTGGTTTTGAATTGAATGGGATACCATTTGTAGAAAAAGAACACCGTGCCGCCCTTGGCATTGTTGCCCAAATAGTACTCCAAACATTGGTTGATGAACGCAAAAGAATCTTTGATCAAAAACGGATCCGTGCTGTTCTTTGATTTTCTATCAAGAAGGTCCACCTTGCGATTGTAGAAGTCAATGAATACAGATTCTGTCTCTGCCCAATCATCGTTTTGCGCCAGATAGCCCATGCGATTCAAATAATAATTGTTTTGCTCGTGCAGATAAAAGGTATCGCTAGGAAAGAAGAACAACGCTTTGGTCAGCAACTGATTGTACATTTGGCTGTAGCCAGTATTCGATCGGGTAGTCGCCAAGTCTTCGTCGATCATGGTGCGTTCCCACTGCAGTAATTTTTGGTTTAATGGAAATACCGAAAGTCCCATCTCGCAGTAAATCAGCGCACTGTCTTTGAGTTTGCGTTCGTTCAAATAATAGTCGGTGAGCACCTCAAACGCCTCGCGCACATAGGTCTTTTTGTGCTTGCCTTCGGCGTTGGCCAAATAGTTCATGTTGGCCACTTTTGTCATGGTTTTAACCGCATCCAGATTTTGCTTCAACAACCAATAGCAATGTCCAGCCATGCCCAGGGCGATGGTGTCGCCGGTGAGTTCATAGCTATTTTTGTACATCTGCAGCGCGCGGGGATAACGGCCTTGACCATAATTGCTGATGGCTTCTTTGTTGTTGGCTACCACCAATGCCGAAAATCGCTCGCCATATTGCTTGTAGTAACGACCGTCATCGTCGTACGCCTTCGCTTTCACGGCACTTTTCATCGCCTCCTTGAAATAGTCTACATCGCCCTTGCGATATTTCTCAAGTTGGTACATTTCATACTCGGAAATGGCTTTGATATACCATAATTCGGCCTGGGTTTTGTCTTCCTCCAGTCCTTTGGAACTCATTTTTTGTGCCTCCACATATTTGGCGGCGTTGAAATACTCTCGTGATTTTAGTACCGATTTGGTTTGTGCTTGCGCATAGCCAATGAAAATGACGGACAGTGATAGGATGAAGTGGCGGATATTCATGGTGTTACAAAGACCTAGTACAAATAAAAGAATTACCCGCCATAATATTACATAGCGTTGGTAATCGGTGTAAAAAATGCAAAAAGCTTATCGAATTAGGGTGATATCTGTCTTGTGGACCTGACGAAAACCGTTGTTTCCCATCAGTTCAATCAAGCAAACATAAACGCCTTCGGGAGCTTCCTTCGATAGGTAATACCCGTCCCAACTGCCATTGAGGTCTGTGGTTTCAAAGACTTTTTCTCCCCAACGGTTGTAAATGCGCATTTCCATCGCCACAAATCCTTCCAAATAAGGACGGTATACATCGTTCGGCGACGCTCCATTCGGGGTGAACGCATTGGGTATAAGGACGATGGGCGGACAGCTATCGATCAAGTTAACTTCGTCGTAGGCACTGCAACCATCAGCTGAAGTTACGGTTGCGCGGTATGTGCCAGCGGTGGTGGCCAAAATGGTTTGCGATGTGGCGTTGGTGGGGGTCCATTGGTACGTGTATCCAGCCCCATATCCCGCATCCAATCCCACAGCCGTGTTTCTGCAAACAAACCGATCTTTTCCCAAGTTAACCACGGGGATTTCGCCCAGTTTGAGGGTAATTGTTTTGCTGGTGACTGCACATTTGCTGTAAACCTTTACGCTATAAGTTCCGGCTTTTTGAATGGGCAATGTGCGGTTGTTGGTGTCAATAGCACTCAAATCTACATCCATACTGGTCCAATGGTAATTCCATCCCCGGTGATTGTTTCCTGCATTCAAGGTGAGGTTGATGGCGGGGTTACACAAGCTACTGTCTTTCATGGGTATGGGCTCGGGCGCTGCCCAAATGACCAACACGTATACCGATTTGGTGGAAGTAGTGCCGTTGCTAAATGTGGATGTGCATTCGGTTATGTACAAGCCCGTATCGGGGTAGTTGATGTTTTGCGGTTCTCGATCGGTTGAGGTAGCGGGCAATCCCCCTTGAAACTTCCAAGCCCATGCCACAGAAGGCAAGCTACCTGGATCGTTGAATTCCTTGTAATTGACGCTGCTTCCTTTACAGATAATCAAGGACGGTGTTTGGGCAAAAACCGCCTGTTGGGTTCCCAATCCGATGAGCATGCAGAGGAATATGGCCCAGGACTTCATTTCGCCCACAAAATTACGGTTTTTTCCCTTTACTGGCGGCGGTTTGCAAGCAAAAGTGGCGGACCGCCATCGAAGGGGTTGTCTGATCTGCCCAAACTGTGAATTTCAAGGCCATTGGCGCGTTTTACGGCATCGTTTCCATAGCGATTTCGCAGGCGGTCCATCGCTTGGTACAAATTGGCCATCTCTTCGCTGTCTTCAAACAGGTTCATTTGAAACCCACCACTGACCAAATCGCTGAGCCGCACCCCAATCAACCGAATCAACAACCGCCGATTGTATAGTTTGTCGAATAGCTCCAAGGATTTCCCTATCAGTACATGGTCGGCGCTGGTGTAGGGTATCTTGGCCTGCAAGGTATGGGTATTGAAATCGCTGTATCGCACCTTGACCGTAATGCAAGCACAGAGTTTATCGCCTTTTCTGAGTTGATACGCCAAGTTCTCTGCCATCGCACTGATGATGTTGCGCAACTTTATCACGTCAATGGTGTCTTTCTCAAATGTGCGCTCCGTGCCAATGCTTTTGCGCTCTTGATAGGGCTCTACTTTGCGATGGTCTATGCCTTGCGCCTTTTTCCATAAATCGATGCCTGGTTTTTGTAACGTTTTGAACAACAACTCCATGGGCATTTCCTGTAGCGTTTTGATGTACTGTATCCCCAACCCGCGGAGCGTTTTATACGTTTCAGTGCCCACGCCAGGGATTTTTCTCACCGATAAGGGCGCCAAAAAAGGAATCTCCTCGCCAAAATCAACCTTCCGCTGTCCGGAGGGCTTCGCCGTACCCGTAGCTACCTTGCTAACCGTCTTGTTGCTCGCCAATCCAAAACTGATCGGCAATCCGGTTTCTTTCAAAATTTTGTCCTTCAACGCCATCGCCAACTTCCAAGACCCAAAAAACTTCTCCATGCCCGTTAAGTCAATATAGAATTCATCGATGCTGCTTTTTTCATACAATGGCACCGATTCAGCAATGATGCTGGTAACATCCCTGGAATAATCGCTGTATAGCTGGGAATCGCCACGGATGATGGTGGCGTTCGGACAGAGTTGCTTCGCTTGTTTCATGGGCATTGCGCTGTGAATGCCGAAGGATCGTGCCTCGTAACTGCAACTTGCTACCACGCCGCGATCGCTATTGCCGCCGATGATGACCGGCTTGCCAACCAATGCACTGTTTCGTAATCGCTCTACACTCACAAAAAATGAGTCTAAATCCATGTGGGTGATGATGGGTTGTGTCATTTGTTAAAAATATTGCCAATTTAATGACAACAATTTAACCAAAATATATGATTTGTCAAGCAAAAGATTTGCGCAGGAGTCAATTGCACGCAAAAGTACCCATGCAACGAGGCCATTAAAACAGGGAGAGTTGCTCGGGCAGCAATCGAAATGATCTGCGATGGTGTTCGGTGATGCCGTAATCGCGAATGGCCTGTCGGTGCGAAGCCGTAGGATACCCCGCATTGCGGTCCCATCCATACGGTGGGTGAAGCCGGTGCAGTTCTTCCATGAGCTGGTCTCGGTGTGTTTTGGCCAAAATACTGGCTGCGGCGATGTGCAAGAAACGACCATCGCCCTTTACTTCGGTTTTGTGGGGTACAGATCCCCAGGCCTTGAAACGATTGCCATCCACGGCGATGAAATCGGGTAGGGTGCCCAAATTGTCTAAGGCGCGATGCATCGCCAAGATGCTGGCATTCAAAATATTGATCTTGTCGATTTCGGCTGGAGAGCAAACGCCTATCGCCCAGAAAAGTGCCTCCTGTTCAATGATGGTTCGCAATGATTCACGCTGCGATTTGCCCACTTGTTTGGAATCGTTGAGCCAAGGATGCGCAAAATCTGGGGGTAAAATCACGGCTGCCGCCACCACCGGTCCTGCCAAACAGCCTCTGCCGGCCTCGTCACAGCCCGCTTCTAATTCAAACTCGCTGGTTCTGGCTTTAAGCATGTGAATTCTTTTGTCGGCGCAATGCCCAAGCATATTTCAATGTGGCTTCTGCCATCTGCCAATAACAAATGGTCAATCCATCCATGCCGTATTTCCAACCGCCTTTGAATAGGTAATTGCGGATGAAACGCGACGGTCCGGCTGTGACCAATTTCAACAAGAAAAACCAGTAAATGCCACCCTTGCGTTGAAAAGCGGTTTCGTCATCGTGAACTTTCCAAAATTCGCGCAGGGCAGCGCCACCAATTTTGCCAAATTTGAGGGCTTGTCGCTTGACCGCATCCACATTGGGGTAGGTGTAGTGAAGTATATCGCCAGGTATCGAACCAACCTCGTGTTGGGGACTGATTACAAATTTGTCGTGGGGATTTTTACCCGCCCAAGTGCCCGCAGTACGATCCCACAGTCGCATTTTTCTATCTGGGTACCATCCGCAGCCTTTGATGGCTCTATCGCCCAAATGGTTGAGTCTGGCGAAAGTGTATCCTTTCGATTTGCCGTAGGTGAGGCCTTGTTGAATGGCGTTTTTTAGGTTTTCGCGCAAGGAGGCAGACAAACACTCGTCGGCGTCCAAACTCAACACCCAATCAAATGTTGCCTGGTCTTTGGCCCAGTTTTTTTGTTGGATATGTCCCTCAAACGCATGCTGTAAAACGCGGGCTCCATGGTTTTGAGCGATGGCGGAGGTATCGTCTGTGCTGAAACTGTCAACCACCAAAACCTCATCAACCAAGTCAGACAACGAATCAATGCAACGCCCAATGTTTGCGGCTTCGTTGTAAGCGATAATGACGGCTGATATCCCCCTTGAAACATCCACGGAGGCGAAGATAAGAATTAACTCGCCTTGTTGAAGTGGTTGAGGACCACCTGTCGGCCAGATTTAGACACTTTCACAAATTCGCCATTCTGCAACAACAGTTCCGCCAGCCCTTTTCAGTAAAAACTCGAATAGTCATAAATGAAGACCGAGTAATCAATCGTACAGTTTTGTAAAATAGTTTAAATTTGTTATACTTGGTCATTGGTAAATTATTGTAAAGCATAACTTAACAGACATCATATGAAAAAAAATACAATATTTAGACTTCCTTTACTTGTCGTAGTATGCGGAATACTCATCCTTCAGTCTTGTGAAAAGCGATGTAACTGTTCAGCGAATTATGAAAGTACCCGGAAATACTTTAAAGGTGATTTGGTTACTTATGATGGAAAGTGCTGGAAAGCAGTAAACGAAGGTTTGGGTGTTACACCTGGACCATGGTTGCAAGACGGTAATGATGTTTGGAAAGAGTGTGTTGAAAATTAGAGCGCTTTTCCATAAAACGTGCATCGTCAATATCAATTCCAAGAATCAAACTGTCAATCAATCGAATACCCAGGTTACAGTCGGGATTAATTGAGTGCGATTAGGCAAACAAAAAAAAGCCCCCAATTACTTGGAGGCTTTCTGGTGGGCCCACTTGGAATCGAACCAAGCACCTACTGATTATGAGTCAGTTGCTCTAACCGAATGAGCTATAGGCCCATACCCTATGAAAAGGATAAATAGGGGTGCAAATTTAGTCAATTTTATATCGCTAAGCCAAGGAATTGCCAAAAATATTATTTGCTCAGTGTTGAAGAATTCCTTCCATGTCATTTGTAAATTCGCCTTGTGTATCCCTCCAAACTACCCGGTCAAGGTGCGTCGATTTTCACCGTGATGTCGGCACTGTCTAACCATCATAAAGCCATCAACCTCTCTCAAGGATTTCCGGAATTTAATCCCGATCCAGCATTGGTCGACTGCGTGGATCGCGCTATGAGAAATGGCCAAAATCAGTATTCGCCCATGGCAGGACAGCCCAATTTACGGGGGGTGTTGGCGGACCGACAAAATCGCTGGGGTAGGGCGTTTTCCATTGACCCAGATAAACACATCACCATTGTGCCAGGTGCAACCGCGGGTTTGTACTCGATTTTTCAAGCGTTGGTTTTGTCTGGCGATGAAGTGATTTTGTTCGATCCTTCCTACGATTGCTATGCGCCGTCTATTCAGTTGGCGGGTGGGGTGCCCGTGCGATTGTCCTTGAACGCAGATGGTTCCTATCCCTTTGAATCGCTCAAGCAACACATCAACCCCAAAACAAAAATGGTGGTTGTGAACACGCCGCACAATCCCCTGGGTTTGGTGTTTGGTCAATCAGACTGGACTGCACTCAGTGAAATACTCGCCAATACAGATATTATTGTACTGAGCGATGAAGTCTATGAACACATGGTCTTCGATGCCGCGCAACACATATCGGTACTTCAAGTGCCTGCATTGGCTGATCGTGCAGTAGCGGTCTCCTCATTTGGTAAAACATTTCATGCTACCGGTTGGAAGTTGGGCTATATCACCGCCCCCGAATACCTCACCAACGAAATTCGGAAAGTGTATCAATTTCTGGCTTTTGCGGCCAATACGCCCATGCAAATCGCCGCGGCCGATTTTTTAACCAATCATCCCCTGTATGAACAGTCAGTATCGGTATTGATGCAACAAAAGCGCAATCGATTTGCAGCCGCTCTGAAATCATCCCGTTTTCGTTTGTTGCCCTGCGAAGGTGCGTATTTTCAAATTGTTGATTACAGTGCGATTTCTGATATGCAAGACCAGGCCTTTGCGGTACATTTGATCGAAACGATAGGTGTTGCCGCGATTCCCGTAAGTGCATTTTATCAGCAGCCACCCCAAACACAACGTTGGTTGCGGTTTTGCTTTGCCAAAAACGACGATACCCTAGATAAAAGTGCCGCCTTACTATGTCAGCTCTAAATATTTACTTGGTCCAAACGGCCCTGAATTGGGAAAATCCTGCCGCAAATAGGGCTAGGTTGCAGTGGCATATGGGACAAACCACATCAGGTTCACTGGTTGTGTTACCTGAAATGTTTGGCACAGGATTCACCATGAACCCACAGCAGTGGGCAGAGCGCATGGACGGTGAAACGGTGCAATGGATGAAGGCGATGAGCGCAGATCGGATGATTTGCGGGAGCTTGGCCATCGAAGAAAACGGCGCCTTCTTCAACCGGTTTTTGGCGGTATTTCAAGGTGAAGTGGTGGCACAATACAACAAACGTCATTTGTTTTCCTTCGCAGGTGAGCAATCAGTATACACGTCGGGCGATGCCACTTGTGTCTTTGAATTTCAGGGGTGGAAAATAGCACCGTTCATCTGTTATGATTTGCGGTTTCCTGCTTGGATACGTCGAACAATGCTCGAAGATCGCCATGAAATTCCTCACTGTGTATTGTTCGTTGCCAACTGGCCATCAGCGCGAATTCCAGCTTGGGATGCATTGCTAAAAGCGAGAGCCATCGAGAATCAATCGTATGTGGTGGGGGTTAATCGAATCGGGAACGATGGCAAAGGCATCGCCCACAACGGCCATTCTCAAGTCTTGCGATTTGATGGTGACCATATGATGCAACCCCATGAACGGGAGGGTATTGCCCACGTTGTTTTAGAAAAAGGTCCCCTGCAGCAGTTTCGATTGAAATATCCATTTTTGGACGATGCCGATGGATTCTGACAATAATTTAACGTAAGACTTCGTTAACTGTGGTATCTTTGCAGTGTTGAATAAATCACTAAAATATTACTTGAACGGGCTGAAATACATGATTTTCTCCCTGTTTTTGGTGGTTTTTATCTCCAATTTGTCATCGAACACCTTCACAAAAAGTCTGGAAAAATCAGGTTTTGTCTGTGAATGGGACGTTGATGCGGATGAGCTGGTCGAAAAAGATGTTGATTTCACCTTTAGCGCTCAAGATTGCTCCTTCCATGCTTCTTTGCTGAAAACCGAAACGTTTTCACAGGAACTGTCGGTCTGCGAAGGCTTCGACATTACCAATAGTTTTAGCTTGCATCTCTTCCGCAAGCGATGTGTCTCCCTGCAAACACTCAAGCTTTTTTGTTGAGCTGATGATTTTTGGGATTTTTATTTCCCAAGGTTCATCAAAATTTCTATTAAATAGAGATACGTTCAATCAAAAAAAGTAAACATGAAACCAAAAATAACCATGGGGTTGTTGCTGTTGATCTGCAACGCAGTGCTCGCGCAAACAACCTCCACAGTGCCTCTGGCAGCTGTGAATCATAAGCCACAATGGGAATTTCATGCACTGAACCAAGTTTGGTTGAGGTACAATGAAAGTAACCCAGGCACCACCGTTTTGGGTGAGCCGCAATCGCACACAACCGATATTGGATTGCGAAGAACCCGATTTCAAGCCTATGGCGAAGTTGCGCCAAAGGTGTTTCTATATTTTCAAGTAGGTCAGAACAATTTTAATCGCATGACCAACTTGAACGGCAATCGAAAGAATACATTTTTCATCCACGATGCATTGTGCGAATACAGCGTATTGGGCGACCGTTTGAAATTGGGGGGCGGATTAACCATCGCCAACGGATTGAGCAGATTTTCCCAGCCCAGTATCGCCACAATTTTGGCCCTAGATGTACCTGTGTTCGCGCAAACTACCGTAGATCAAACAGATCAATTTAGCCGAAAATTGAGTGTGGTGGCGAGGGGACAAATACATCGGTGGGACTATCGATTTGTTTTGTCTGATCCTTTTCCCGTGCAATCGAATGGGGTGGTGCCGCCGGCGATCGGACCCAATGCCACTTTCGCTTTGAAAACACATCGCATGCAGCAACAGGTGATGATTGGCTACAATTTCTTCGATCAAGAGCCCCTGAAAACGCCCTACATGGCAGGTACGTATTTGGGTAAAAAGAAAGTGTTGAATGTGTCGCTTGGCGCCATATACCAAGGCAACGCAACTTGGTATTTGTCTAGTGGAAACAATGGGTTAGATACCCAATATGCTGCCATGAAATCTGCTTGTATGGAAGTGTTTTACGACGCCCCCTTGAACCGACAAAAGGGCAGTGCACTGCACCTGTATCTCGGTCTGTTTTCAACCAATTATGGGAAGAATTACCTGAGGTTCAACGGAATCATGAATCCTGCAGATGGACTTCCGGTGGCCGGACTTGCCAAAGATGCAGGTTCGCAGTATGGCAATGCTTATCCGATGTTTGGAACCGGAAAAGTGGCCTACCTTCAACAAGCCTATCTGCTGCCACAGAATTTTTTGGGCGAAGTATCACAGCACGGTCAATTGCAGGTATATGCCACAGAGTGTCTCACACAATATCAGCGATTCAATGATCAAACACACACGAATTGGAGTTTTGGACTCAATTGGTTGATGCCTGGCAATCAATCCAAACTCACCATGGACCTCTCCAATCGCCCCGCGATTCAGTTATTTCAATCGGATTTGTATACCGTTACGCGCAAATCCACTTTCACCATTCAGTATCAAATAAATATCTAAAATGAACAAAAAAACAACATTGCCGAAGGATGGTATCCAAGGGCTAAAAGAAAATATCGTAGCAGATTCACTATCAGGTTTCCTGGTTTTTTTACTCGCGTTGCCATTGAGTTTGGGCATCGCAAAAGCAAGTGATTTTCCGCCAATTATGGGATTGATGACCGCCATGGTAGGTGGTTTGGTTGTCTCATTCTTTGCCGGATCTCGTCTTACGATCAAAGGTCCTGCCGCCGGATTGATTGTAATTGTGGCGGGCAGTGTGGCTGAATTTGGACAAGGCGATTCAATACTTGGTTGGCATTTGGCCTTGGGTGCCTTGCTGGTTGCCGGCTTGCTGCAAGTACTTTTTGGTATGATCAGAATGGGTTCGCTGGTCGATTTCTTTCCGTTGAGCGCCGTTCACGGGATGTTGGCTGCCATTGGCGTGATAATCATGTCGAAACAAGTACACGTACTATTGGGCATTAATCCAGTGAATGAACTGGGTAAGCCCATTGTAGAGCCGATGGAGCTGATAGCAGAAATCCCACATACCTTAATGCACATCGATCCCAAAGTAGCCGTGGTTGGATTGTTGAGTTTGCTGATTGTGTTTCTTTGGCCACGCATCAAACAACCCTTGTTGAAGAAAATTCCCGCGCCTTTGGTGGTGCTCACGATGGCCATACCATTGGCGAAATTGTTGGGATTGGGCAAAGGACACCTGATACACTTTGATCAAGATTTCATTCACACATTGGCCTGGAACGAGCGATTCGATGGATTTCAACAAACCGGGATTTTCATCAAGTATGTAATCATGTTTGCCCTGGTGGGTAGTTTGGAGAGCTTGTTGACCGTGAAAGCAGTAGATATGCTCGATCCTTATCACAGAAAGAGCAATGCCAACAAAGATTTGGTGGCTGTGGGTATTGGAAACGTGGTGGCTTCATTGCTCGGTGGATTACCCATGATTTCGGAGGTGGCTCGTAGTAGCGCCAACGTGAGCAATGGTGCAAAAACCCGATGGGCGAATTTCTTTCACGGTGTTTTCATTTTGATTTTCTTGATGCTGGATTTACAGTTTTCTGATTTGATTCCCTTCTCTGCTTTAGCTGCTATGCTTATTGGGGTGGGCTTCAAATTAGCCAGTCCGAAAGAATTTGGACGTATGGCCAAAATCGGTCCGGAGCAATTGGTTGTATTCTGTGTAACGATTGTGGTAACACTGATGACCGATTTGTTGGTAGGTATTGGTGTAGGTATTTTGGTGAAGTTGGTTACCCAGTTTATTCTCGGTGTTCCATTGAAATCTACATTCAAGGCACGCACCCAAACCCAAGATCAAACGATTGTTGTTACCGGCGCTGCGGTTTTTTCGAATTGGTTGGGGATCAAAAAGCACATCGACAAACATGCAACATCCTCAAATTTGAAGTTGGATTTAACGCAGTGCAACGTAGTTGACCATACGGTGATGGATAACCTCATTCACTTGAGCAACGATTTTGATAATGCCGGCGGTAAATTGGATTTGGTGGGTTTGGATTTGCTGATTCCGACGTCTAAGTCAAACCACGCTTTATCGACACGTATGCGCGAAAAAAGCAATCGTTTGGATCATTTGGGTAATACAAAATAGGGTGTCATGAAACATGTAAATGTTGATTCTTCCATTGCCAAAACGTTGGAGGAGATTAGGCATTTTTTACCTGCACAAGCGCCTCTGAAGGATTTTGTTCATCACAATACACTGCATGCGTTTCAAAACAAACCCTTCTTCGAGGGTTTGTCAGAAGCGCAGGAACGTTTTGGATACAAAACTTTACTGTCGCTCCGCGAATTTCAGGAGAAATTTCACCGTGGTGAAATTTCTCCTGAAGCGCTAGAACAGGTCATCGCCAAAGAAAAACCCGAGGGTGAACGTACTCAATGGTTGGAGAAAATGATGCACCCCCGACCATTTGTTCCCAGCGAACCCCAAATTGGGCGGTTGAGAAGGGTATGGATGAAAGATGTGCATATCGACCTCGACTCAATGGTACATCCCAGCTTGTTTCGGGTTTTGTGTTCTTACCTCGATCAAGGGATCGCCATTTGGCAGTTTCCGGAGAAAAACATGGGCTTCCTAGACGCCATTCGCAGCATCGAGGAAAACAGCTTTTCGAGTTTTTTCACGACCGTAGAAGCCAAAAATTGGTTGTTTCGAAAAACCAGTACGCTGGAAGACTTGTTGCACCGAATTGTAGGCGATGAGTCACTATTTCATGATTATCTCACCGATCAGCAGTTTGCCCACCAAGGATGGTCAGGTATTGTAGCCAATATTGAAGATAATCCACTGGGTCTGCTCGATACGCGTAAGATTAGCCTGCATGACATCGTGTATTTTGAGCTTCTGTTAGAATTGGATGTGCTTTGCATGAAGTTGGGCGTTGATTTCAAACCCTTATCACATCACAAAAACGCCATTGGCATAAACGGGAAATTCCAACCCAGCAGTCCTTTGGAATTTGAATTGCGCATTTTGTGGCAAAAAGCGTTCGAGATAATGCATTACCAGTCAGTTTTGGCCGGTATCAACCAGGTCAAACAGCACATGACTGGCCACGTTGAACACGACAATCAATCCGAAAAGCCCAGTTATCAGGCGGTTTTTTGTATCGACGATCGTGAATGTAGCTTGCGTAGACACCTAGAAATGCAATTGCCCAGTTGCGATACCTTTGGTACGCCAGGATTTTTTGGTGTTGCTACCTACTATCAGCCAGAGGGCAGTTTGTTTAAAACCAAACTTTGTCCCGCACCCGTAACCCCAAAACACTTGGTAAAAGCCTCGGGCGTGAAGGATAAGCGAAAAACGGATGCCCATTTCCATCGACAAACCCATACCTTATTGCCCGGTTTTTTAATCGCTCAAACCCTGGGGATGTGGTCGGCCATCAAATTGTTTTTTCAAATTTTTAAGCCCACAATGAGTCCGGCAACCTCAACATCGCTCCAGCACATGCACAAGCACAGTGTGCTTACCGTTGCCCATGAAGGAAAGTTTGAGGATGGGTTACAGGTAGGTTTTACACTTCCCGAAATGGTTGGAATTGTGAAATCTACGTTGCAAAGTATGGGGCTTACTCAGCATTTTTCTTCGTTGATTTACATCGTTGGACATGGAAGCAGTAGCGTGAACAATCCGCATTTTTCTGCCTACGATTGTGGTGCTTGTTGCGGTCGTCCCGGCTCAGTAAATGCGCGGTTGTTTTGTGCGATGGCAAACAATCCTGAAGTGCGCAAGCAGTTGGCAATTGATGGATTAACGATCCCTGAATCAACTGTTTTTGTGGGTGCACTGCACGATACTTCCCGCGATGAAATTGTTTATTACGAACAAGATCATTTGCCATCAAGTCACCAAGAATTGCATATTCATTTCGATAAGTCGATGGACATTGCATTAAAAAACAATGCGTTGGAGCGCAGTCGCAGGTTTGTTCTTATTCCCAAAAAACAACCGAAAACAAGCATCTTGCAGCAGGTGAAATTGCGCAGTGTTTCATTGTTTGAGCCAAGACCAGAATTGAATCATGCTACCAATTCTTTATGCATCATTGGTTCGAGGAAATTGACCAAGGGGTTGTTTTTGGATCGACGGTCGTTCTTGAATTCGTACAATGCGGCTTCCGATTCAACGGGTGATATTTTGTACGGAATTATCAAAGCCGCAGCACCTGTATGTGGTGGAATCAACTTGGAATATTTCTTTTCGCGGGTTGATAATCAGAAGTTGGGTGCCGGTTCAAAGTTGCCACACAATGTGATGGGGTTGGTGGGCGTTGCCAACGGCATCGATGGTGATTTACGTCCCGGATTGCCTAGCCAAATGATTGAAGTACATGATCCTTTGAGATTGTTGATGATTGTGGAGCAAACACCCGCAATCATCGAGCAAGTCATACACCGTGATGCCGCAACCTATGAATGGTTTAAAAATGAATGGATTAACTTGGTGAGTTGCTGTCCGATTTCCGGTAAGTATTATGAATTTACGGCCGGTGAGTTTGTGGAACTATCGCTTCAGTCTGAATCCTTCGCCCAGAAACCTTTTGAGCCCCTCATGTTTGTTGAAGAAACAGACAATCTGCCCATCCAAATGATACACTAACATGGAATTGTTACTTCACACGATTTTATTGATTCCCGTTTTGGGTTTTTTGGGGAGTTTGCTGATCCCAGAAATAAAAGAGAACGCAATTTCTAGGTGGACCTTTGGGTTGGTAGGATTGAATTTGTTGTTGCTCATGGCCTTTGTTGTCCTATGGGTTTGGCAGGGCGCGGTGAATATCGATATCAAAGATTGGGTGCTCTATCAATCCACGGGGTACGTATTTTTTATCGATTTCTTTTTTGATCATGTTACAGCCACCTTCGGCTTAGTAGGGGGGATGTTGACATTTTTAATTACTGTTTATTCGCGATACTATTTGCACCGCGAAACCGGCTACAAGCGATTCTTTAATACCGTTTGGTTCTTTTATTTGGGCTATAATTTGGTGGTGTTTTCAGGGAACCTTGAAACCCTATTCGTGGGTTGGGAAATTCTGGGTATTTCGTCGTTTTTGCTGATTTCATTTTATCGCGATCGCTACCTGCCCGTGAAAAATGCGGTGCGTGTATTCTCGATTTATCGGATTGGCGATGTAGGACTCATCATGGCGATGTGGTTAATGCATCACCTTTGGCATGAAAACATCACGTTCTCTCGATTGCTTGATCAAAGCTTGGTTCATGAGCACATCACAAGTCACTCGTTGGTAGGGATTGCCATTGCGCTGTTGATTTTGCTGTCGGCGTATGCCAAATCGGCCCAATTTCCATTCTCGTCTTGGTTGCCTAGGGCGATGGAAGGACCTACACCATCGTCGGCCATTTTTTATGGTTCATTGAGTGTGCATTTGGGAGTGTTTTTGATGCTCAGAACCTATCCATTTTTGGAATTTCAATTGACTGCGCGGGTGATTATGGGCGTTTTGGGTGTAATTACTGCATTCATCGCAACCAACATCGCCAGGGTGCAATCATCGGTTAAAAGTCAGATCGCCTATGCATCAATCGCTCAAATTGGTTTGATATTCACGGAGATCTCCTTGGGTTGGCTCAATCTTGCATTGTTCCATTTTACAGGGAATGCGTTTTTGCGCACCTATCAATTGTTGGTTTCGCCATCGGTTGTTAGTTATTTGATCAGAGAGCAATTGTATCAGTTCAAACAGCAGCCGCATTCGCGAATTCATTGGTTACCAAAAGCTTGGATGAATTCGCTTTACATCCTTAGCGTAAAGGAATTCAACTTAGAAAAACTCAACTTTTATCTTTTCTGGTCGCCGATGAAAAGGGCTGGACGTGCATTGAGGTTCCTGAAAGCAAAACACATTACTCTGTTTTTTGTACCCGTAGCATTGATTGCCTTTGTAGATTTAATCATGCAGAACTTATCAGGGTCCAATATGCCTTCAGTGCTTTCGTTGCCCTTGGCGATGATGGGATTGGCGATGGTTTTGCGTTCATTTGCCGAGAAAAAAGATGTATTCCTGTCGTGGTGGTTGGTGATGTTGAATCACGTCTTTATCGCCATTGCGGTTGCCTTTAATGAGCATTTTACCCTAGAACATGTGTTTTTGTACTTGTCGGGCGTGGTTGTGTTTGCGGCGGTTGGACATCTGATCTTGGGAAAGGTTGAGAAGGCAGAAGGTGGGATTCACTTGAAGTACTTCCAGGGGATAGTACATAACAAGCAACGATGGGCTTTGATGTTTTTGATTGCGGGTTTGGGATTGACTGGATTTCCGATATCACCTTCATTTGTGGGAGAAGATTTGATATTTAGCCATATTCATGAAAATCAATGGTTATTGGCTGTGTTGGTTGCCTTGAGTTACATTGTGGATGGATTGGCGGTAATTCGAATATACTCTCGCTTGTTTTTGGGGCCGTATGGCAAAACCCACAAGGAAATCGCCTATCGCTCATCCTAGCAGGTTTCCGCACCAATTGACCTATCTTTGCACTTGTGAATACAGAGCAATTTAAAGATTTAAGAGGCCGTGTAGAGGCTTTGAGGAGGTATCTTTGACGTCGATCGCAAACTTGCGGAAATCGCCGACGAAGAAGAACAAACCCTAGATCCCAAGTTTTGGGACGAGCCCAAAAAGGCAGAATTGCACCTGAAAAAAATCAAAGACAAAAAGATCTGGACAGATGCTTTTGGTTTGATTACCAATAGCATTGGTGACCTGGAAGTGTTGATTGAGTTTCAAGAAGTGGGAGAGGCAACCTCCGATGAGGTGCACGCCCATTACCTGCAGTTGATGCAATTGGTGGAAGACTTGGAATTCAAAAACATGCTCCAAAGTGAAGAAGATCACCTAGGATGCGTGGTGGAAATCAACGCTGGTGCCGGTGGTACGGAAAGCTGTGATTGGGCCCAAATGTTGATGCGCATGTATTTGATGTGGGCTGAGAAGAATGGGTTTTCAATTACGGAGTTAGACAGACAAGATGGTGATGTCGCCGGTGTGAAGAGTGTTTCACTGGAAATCAAAGGGGACTTTGCTTTCGGTTACTTGAAAGGAGAAAACGGAGTGCATCGCATGGTGCGTATTTCGCCTTTTGATTCAAATGCTCGCCGACATACATCCTTTGTGAGTGTATACGTCTATCCCTTGGTCGATGATACCATCGAAATTGAAATCAAGCCACAAGACGTTGAATTACATACCAGTAGATCGGGTGGTGCAGGTGGACAGAACGTAAACAAAGTAGAAACGAAGGTGCAGTTAACCCACATTCCTACCGGTATCGTTGTGGTTTGTCAGGTCGATAGAAGTCAGCTAGGAAACCGCGAACGGGCGATGCAAATGCTAAAATCTCGTTTGTACGAACTAGAACTTGCCAAACGAAACGCCGCGCGCGCCGAGATTGAAGATGGTAAAATGAAAATCGAGTGGGGTTCTCAGATTCGTAACTATGTGTTTCACCCCTATAAATTGGTGAAAGATGTGAGAACGGGCGAAGAAACCAGCAACGTGGGGAACGTGATGGACGGCGATATTTGGCCATTCATCAAGAGTTACTTACTTGCAGCCAGCGGGGGCGAATTGAAGAAATAATAAATCCCTCGCCCGAGGTGGTTATAACTGCTCGCTTTTTAATGCACGACCGTAAGTTTCTAAACACCGGTTCCGTGCAAAAGCATGGTCAACCAAGGGCTTTTGATATTGATGGGTTCCAAATTCTGGGACCCATTTTTTTATGTATTCAAATTGCTTGTCGAACTTTTCCGTTTGCAAGGCAGGATTAAACACCCGAAAGTAAGGAGCCGCATCTGTGCCTGATCCAGAAGCCCATTGCCAACCGCCATTGTTACTCGCCAACTCGAAATCCAACAATTTTTCAGCGAAATAGGCCTCTCCCCATCGCCAATCAATGAGCAAATGTTTGGTTAAAAAGCTGGCAACAATCATCCGAACCCGGTTGTGCATGAATCCCGTGGCATTCAATTCACGCATGCCTGCATCCACGATGGGATACCCCGTATTACCCGATTTCCAGGCCTCAAACTCGTGTTCATCATTGCGCCATTGAATTTGGTCGTATTGGGGTTTGAACGATTGATGGGTAATTTGCGGAAAGTGCCACAAAATCTGCATGTAAAAATCCCGCCAAATCAGTTCATTCACGAAAGTTTCATTGAGCAATAAAGCCTTTTGGAGTTTTTCTCTAATGCTAATGGTGCCAAAACGGAAATGTAAACCTAGTCTGCTAGTCCCACGAACCGAAGGGAAATTCCTTTTTTGATCATACTCTTTGATCAAAGTTTGGGTGATGGTTTTCTCAGGGTAGTCAAATTCAAAAGTTTCAAATCCCATCGATGCCAGCGTAGGTAGAGGTGATCGCTGTTCAGCAGCCACCGGGGCGATGTATTCAATCACTGACTCAGATGCATAGCACTCAGGCATATTCCCCGACAGGTGCAGTTTCCATTTTCTGCTATAAGGGGTGAAGACCGTGTAGGGCTTGCCATCGTCTTTGGTGACTTCCGCTTTTTCAAATATGCAATGGTCCTTGTAACTGTGAAATGCCATCTGATTCTCTGCACAAATCAACGCTACTTGCTTATCGCGCTCTATGGCAGAGGGTTCGTAATCGTGGTTGCAAACTACTGCCAAACCGGGCTGTTGCGATAACTGCGTTTTCCAAATGGCCATCGGATTACCGTACCACACTTGGAGATCGCCACCCGCAGACTGCAACTGGACTTTGATATCGCTGATTTCGCGATGGATGAACTGCACCCGCGCATCACGTTTATTTTCCAATCTGTCTAAGATGGTTTGGTCGAAAATGAATACGCACTGAACGCGCGCACCCGTTTGTTTGGCTAACTCCATCGCCCTGAACAAGCCATGGTTGTCGTTTAGCCTCAAATCGCGGCGAAACCAGAAATAAACTATTTGTTGCATTAGACTTTTGGGTGGGCTTGCAAGTGCTGCAATGCCTTTTCAATGGTTGGATATTGGTAACAAAATCCTTGGTCTAATGTTTTATTGGTGGATACTTTTTGGTTGGTTAAAGCAATGGCCGCGCGCTCACCCCAAGCCAATCGCATCACCCAAGCAGGGACGATAGGTCGCTGTTGAATGTTCAATGTTCGAATCAAACGATTGAGGCCCTTGGCAACCCACCATTGCAATTTCAATCCGGATAAATACCAAGGTAACTGCAGTATAGCATGCATTTCATACGCTTTTCCAAATTCGCCTTGCGTACATGGGTTGGGCGATACCCCGTTATAAATGCCCGACAATAATTTTTGTTCGGCTAGGGCGATGTACAAATTGCACAAATCGTGGATGTGTATCCAACTCCACTGATTTTCATGGCTGCCCACAGAACCAACCATGCCGGAAAGTAAGAATTGAGACTGTGCGGCCTGAACGATTTTACTTTTGTTAGATAGCACCAAGCCGGTCCTTACGATGCTGACCTGAAAAGGCAAGGGAAAAGGACGTTGTAAGCTGTTTTCCCAAGCCACACAAACTTGTGCCAAGAAAGCATCGCCCATGGAGTGGTCTTCGTTGAGATCAATAGATAATGATTCGGGGTAATAGCCGATTCCACTGGCTGAGATGATCTGTTTCGGTGGTTGATTACAGGCCACACAAGCATCGATCAGTGCAGAAGTTCCCTCGGTTCTGCTGCGAAGAATTTCCCGCTTGTATGATTCGGTCCAAGGTTTCGCCACATTGGCCCCAGCCAAATGAATGACAGCGTCGGCGCCTTCCAAGATCTCCGGATTCGACCAAAAAATATTTTTTTTCGATGTTAAATCTTTTTTAACACTTTGTTTGTTACTATACCATCGGCGTAGGTGTAACACAACGTGACCATTATCTTCAAGTAGGTGAGATAAGGTTTCGCCAATAAGCCCAGAGCCTCCTGTTAATATAACTTTCATATCGATGTCGAATTTTTCCGAAAAGGTGTCTGATAACAACAAACAAGACGCGAAAAGGTCTAAAAAAGATTATCGCGACAAGTATTTTATCAAAGATATCGAAAACATCACCGGTATCAAAGCCTACACACTTCGCATTTGGGAGCAGCGATACGGCATGTTGGTACCAAAGCGAACGGATACCAATATTCGTTATTACGAGGAAGAGGATTTGAAGTACATGATGAACATCGCAATGCTCAACGCCAATGGCTACAAGATTAGTCGAATTGCCGAAATGAGTCGCGAAGAAGTTCAACGTAGAACCCTAAGTATCTCAGAAAACAGTTCTAGCCATCAGCACCAAATATCTGCGTTGAGTACCGCGATGTTTGATTTCGATGAAAAGGAATTTAATAAAATCTTGTCCATCAACATCCTCAAACTGGGGATGGAAGAAACCACCGTTAACATCATATTTCCCTTCCTGCAACATGTTGGGGTGCTGTGGTTGAGCGGAACCATTCACGTGGCACATGAACACTTCATCACCAATATCATCAAACAGCGCATGTTTGTGGCCATTGACCAGTTGAATGTTATGCCTCATGCCAACGCCAAGAAGTTTTTACTTTTCCTGCCCAATGGAGAAAACCATGAACTGAGTTTGCTTTTTGCTTCGTTTATGCTGCGTTCGAGGGGACAAAAAGTAACCTATTTGGGAACTTCTACGCCATTAGATGATTTGAATAAAATCTATAAATTGCACAACCCAGATGTGGTGTTCTGTGCGATCACCAATGCCAATTCTAGCATGCCGGTGCAGGTGTATATTCAAACATTGGCTAGAAACTGGCCCAATACCAAAATATTGGTAACAGGTACTCAGGTGGTGAAGCGCAGGGATCTGAAAATACCTTCCAATTGCAGGGTGATTACCTCACCGGATGATTTCTTGGTTTTTCTAGACCAAATTACCCGTTAAACCGCGCAATATCCACTTCATCGTTGACTGGATTACCAGCAAGGATGTGTTCAGCCAACATCGGTGATAACCAGGAGCATAAACTGCTTCCTTTGGCACCCAGTCCATTGTATACAAACAGGCCCTTTTCAGATTGATGCTCACCCAAATAAGGTCTTCTTTGTTGTACGGTAGGACGTACAGCGCGTTGGTGCGATAACAATGTTACAGGCTGCTGGGTGATTTGTTGCGCCCTGAGAATCAGTGCCTCGGCATCGCTAGTCTCTGGAACGTGACTCAAACTGTTTTTGTGAAAATTACTGCCCAACAAATAAATGTCTGGTTCGCCTGTGGGCACAATCCACTGCTTTTGTTTGATAATTCTGGGTGTGGCTCCCAAGTTGGGGATGTGAACAGTTAAAATATCGCCACCCGTTGGGTCAAAGAATAGCCACTGAAACCAGGGGTTTTCCAAAACGCCAATGCCCTCACAAAAGACCACCGCATCATATTCTTTCTCCTTGTAGCACCAAATTGCATTTGATTTTTTAAGCTCATTGTGGTGGAATTGTTCGGTGAAATACTGTCCTTGACTGAAGAAATGATGTTGCACGGCCGATAACAAGGTAGGTACATCCAACCGACCGCAGTGATTCACCCATGTGGCATCCTCAAAGGGCAACTGGTTGAAATCATCAGGCGCTGCCTTTGATAACCAATCAGCCATGGATGCGTTTTCGCGTTGTTTATTCCATTCGTGGGTTTCATTGGCATTGGCATGTAAATTCAGAAAGGGGTAGCGATGGATGAATTTGGCATCCAAGGCCTTTTCCCAATGCGTGTAATAGTCATAGAGCGCAGGAAAGAGGGTGTCGCACTGCCATGTTTTCCGAACCCCTTTGGGTACGATGGGGTTGAGTAGGCCTGCTGCGACCCGACTACTACTTTGCGGGAATTGATTATCGATGAGAACAACATGAACACCGCGCTGTGCCAATTCCATGGCCAGGGTGCTGCCCGCAAGTCCGCTCCCCACAATCAATATGCTGTTCGTCTTGCTGTTCATGGTCTTTTGCGATAACTTGCCGCAAGTTACAAAAGGTTGAACATGAAGAAGGGAATATTATTGTCGGTTTTGATCTGTGGCAGTGGCTGGGTTGCTGCCAGGGAAATCCCCAAGCCATTGGGGTTTTATGGGAAACCATTTTTGGGGGTGTTGGCATCGCAACTCGATGGCGATCAGGCCTCGGGATACAACAAATTTGGCTATCATTTGGGATTGGTCACGGGCTACAGGATGAACGATGACGGTTTTTCAGGGATAGAAATGCAAATGTCGGTCGCAGAGCGGGGAAGTAGACGCGCATTTGATCCGATTACGTTTGTAAATGCGTTTCATATTCGGTGCAGGCAAGTAGAGTTGCAAGTGAATGGGGTCTATCAGACCGAAGTGCCCATGCTTGGATCGATAGAATTGCTGGGAGGATTGAGGGTGGCTAAATTGTTGGAGGTGGTAGAGACTGAGGGAACGAATCCCGGGATAGCACAAGATTTTAGCAAGGGCAATTTGATGTTGGAATTCGGGGTAACAAAATCGGTGGGCGACCGCGTGGATCTGCGGATTACTTGGGATTATAGTTTACTGTCGGCCGTGAAACAGGATTTCCGGAACGTTTTTTATCCTACCGGGGTATATCACAACGGAGTGGGGGTGTCGGCATTGTTTGACTTAACGACAAAGTAACGAACAACAAAAAAAGCCCAGCAACGCTGGGCTTTTGATTTCCATAGAGGAAAAAGATTATCTAGTGCGAAGCTCTTTAATACGAGCGGCTTTACCGATTTGAGCGCGCAAGTAGAAAATACGTGCACGACGTACACGACCTTTTCTGTTTACTTCGATTTTGTCGATGAAAGGAGAGTGCATTGGGAAGATACGTTCTACACCGATACCGTTCGAAATTTTACGAACAGTGAAGGTTTCGTCGATACCGCCATTGCGACGCTGAATCACATCGCCTTGAAACTGCTGGATACGCTCTTTCGAGCCTTCCTTAATTTTATAGTGTACAGTTACACGATCACCTGCCTTGAACTCTGGAAGGTCTGTTCTTAAGTACTCAGATGCGATGCTATTAACGATGGAATTCATGGGTTTTAATCCTAATTGGGGTGCAAAAATACACATTTTCCCCTTTATTCCAAAGACTTTCTATTCTTTTTTGTGAGTTATCTGAAAAAATCAAAATGTTGAATAACTTGTGTTAAACTTTTCTTCATTTGGTTGTGTCTTGTCATGGAATTGTTTCTATTTCGCATTTTAATATTCACCACTTTACAGAATGACGAACGAGTCTACCAACCATACAACAATCACGAATGCACAACGACTGTCGAACTGCACAGAAGATGAGCTTACGGCGGAGCTGTTGCGCGCTGGTATGTCGTCCTTGATGTTTGCGGAAGTCGTAAAGCGCTACCAAAAACAGATCTACTACCACTGTAGAAATTTATTGGTGAGTCACGACGATGCGGATGATGCGGTTCAGAATGCCTTTATCAAGATTTGGCAAAACGCCGATCAGTTCAAGGGCGATAGTTTGTTGCGCACTTGGATTTACCGAATCGCGACGAATGAATCGATCAATTTGATACGCAAGCGCAGGCCCAACATCGATTTTGATGAAGCCCAGCCGGAAATGGCGGAAATGATTTCAGAGGATTTGTATTTATCGGGCGATGAAATTGCGTTGAAACTACAAAAGGCGCTTTGCTTTTTGCCCTTCAAGCAGAAGTTGGTGTTTACCCTTCGCTACTTTGAGTCCTTGACATACGCCGAAATTGCGCTATTAACATCGACCAGCGAGGGCGCATTGAAAGCATCGTACCACCACGCGGTGAAGAAATTGGAAATTTATTTAAATGTACTCCGTTAAACCTTTGTCCAACCAACACATCTAATACACAGTCACAACATGGATTTGGAAAACGAAAAGATTGGACCTGCCTACGCGGCGCCGGATACGTACTTTAAAGATACGGAGATGCGGTTAATGCAGCGTTTGGGTATTCAAAATGATATCCAAGCACTGAATGTTGCGGTAGAACCCGGTGCTGAGCAACAAAAACCGCATATTGAGTTACAGACAGTTGCTCCCCTAGATACCACCGGTGTTCAAAAAAGAGCGCGAAAGCAAGATCCCATTACCTCGAAAAGTAGTGGAATCAATAAAGAGTTGGATGCCTTAGGCAACGTTGTGATACCACCCCTCACGTTTACCACCAATGAAAACCCTGAATGGGTCAATTTTGGTGCGATTTCAGAAGAGGTGAGTGCATCCCCCGAATCCTTGAACGATCAAATCAAAGTAGTTTCTTACGGCGATTTGTTGACAAACGTGGAATCAACCGATGCAGCATTGCCAGCGAGTGTTGAAACCCCAATGGAGGAAGTAGCAGCGCCAGCGGCAATACCTGTCCCAGAAATCACGGAGGTGGTTGAAACCGCGTTGCCGGTGATTGATCAAGAGCCCCCAGTTGTGGTGCATGAAGTGCCCGAGTCTGTGGGATTGGATGAGTTGGAATCCTATTTAACAACAAAAAATCCATTACTCGCTGATACAGCGCCAGTCCCCGTGGCTGAAGTTACCCCAGTGAACAATGCGCCTCAGCCCGAGCCATTGAATACCCCACGCGCGGTAGAAGAAAGGCCGATTTCATTGGAGGCCCCGGCAACGGCGTTTGCGCCGATTGCGGGCCGACAAAAAGAGTCTGCAACCCCAGGATGGTTGGGTGTAGCAGCGGCGTTGGCAGCCATCGTTGCGGCGTATTTCATTTGGACCGCCATACAGCCGCCCAAATTGGATACGGAAGAAGTTGTATTACAACAAGAAGAGACCACACAACCCGAGGCGCCCTTGGATGAGCCCGTGGTGACGGATACCATTCCAGACGGACTGCAGCTGGTAGAGCCGTTGATTATGGAGGAAATGCCCAAGTACAAAGAACCCAATGTTTATACCATCATCGATGCGGAAGAAATGCCAGAGCGCACCAAACGCGCACTCCAAGATTTGGAGGATCACAACCTGGCCACCTTTGACATGGAAGATGAATTGTTTGAAGAATTAGATTTTGAATCACTATGAAATTGATAAAAATAGTTTCAATTTGCTTTTTGATGCTGATGTCGCTCACTGCGAACGCACAAAATGAAGTTAGAAGAGATAGTTTGCGCGCGGCCAAAGTTGAAGAACTCCGCAAGTTTCGTGAAACCTTGTTCGTGGAGCGTTTGTCGCTCACCGAATCAGAGAAAGTGAAGTTTTTCACGATCTACGACGAGTATCAGCTTAAATTAAGGGATGCCAAGCGCGGTTTTAGAAGCAAGTGGGAAGGAAAACGTCCTGCAGATCTCACCGATGCAGAAGCCGAATTGTATTTCAAAGATGCCATCGCACTGAGAAAATTGGAGGTGCAATTAATGGAAACCTACACGGTGAAATTGAAGCCCGTTATTGGGATGCAGCGTGCAGTTCAGTTGCCAAAAATTGAGCGTGAAGTGAAGAAGGAATTGATCACCAAGGCCCGTTCGATGCGCAAGAAGAAAAAGCCAGCGGGCGAGGGTAGCGGTGAGGGCAGAGCAGGCGATGATCGTCCGCGTAGACCCCGCGCTCCCAGAGAAAATCCCGCCTCTTCCACACCAAATTGAGTTTGGATTGTTATTGGGTTAAATGCCTAAAATACAAATTTTTGGTGGCGGCATCGCAGGGTTAACCGCTGCGCTGTTGCTGGAAAAACAACAACAAGATTATCAATTGTTTGAGCGCCAATCGCATTGGGGTGGCAAGTTGCAAACCACACTCCGCGATGGCTTTGCCCTGGATCATGGATTTCAAGTAATTCAGTCGGCCTATCCCGCGTTATCGGTGTTTCATCGTCAAGGTTACTTGGACGACAGTCGGGCATTCGGTGCAGGGGCATGGCTACTGGTGAATGGAAAGAAAACATTGCTTGCTGATCCATTGCGGGAGTTTCCAAGAGGCCTCGCTGCGCTCGGCCACCCGTCTATCAAACTAACCGATATGTGGCAGGTAATTCAACTGCGAAATGCAATCCTGAATCAAACACCCCAGTCACTCTTCTCCATGGAAAAAACCACCACCATGGACTACCTACAGCAACGAGGATTTTCATCCGCATTCATCGAGGCCTTCTTCCGTCCGTTTTTTACCGGTATTTTCTTGGAAGAAACCCTTGATACCCCCAGCGCCATGTTTCGATTTGTCTTCTGGGCCCTGGCCAAAGGCAAAGCCTGTTTGTTGCCAGGGGGAATTCAAACCTTGCCCAACAGAATTGTAGCAGATCTCAATCCCGCGCGCTTGCATCTTTCTGCACAGCAAACCGCCGTTGATACCAACAATACCGTATCGCCCCATCGCAACACTCAGGTGCATTATTTTTCGGTGGATACTGATTTGGGACTGGGGAAATTCATCGCCCTCAATGCTGAAAAACACGGAGAAATCAATTTGCTCGCCGTGCCATCGGCCGTTCAAGTGGGCTACGCCCCAAAAAACAAACATCTGCTATGCGTGTCTATGAAGCCAGGTTCGAGTAATTCCCCAAAACCGGCGATGGATTCAAAAGCGGTGCATCACGCGGTGGAGCAACTGTTGGGTGTCAATATTGATGCGCAATGGATTGATAGTATACAAGTTAATGAAGCCCTGCCAACAGATACACCATATGTCTATCAAACAGAAAAATTAGACCTTTCACAAAATGAAACGGTAGCCGGTGTTAGATTCAATGCCTTTGGTGGATTAGCGAACCCATCATTGAATGCGGCGATACTGAGCGGTGAACAGTTTGTAGCGGCAGTAAATAGTCGACAAACGACACCGATTTAACATTTTGTTTACTTGCTTTTAACTGACCGCATATGTATTATTGCATCTTCATAAAAAGAAACATTCAATCATTATGACTAATAACAACACAAAATCAGGAAGCAGCCCGTTGATGGCTTATTTCTCAGGCCTTGCCATTTTGTTTGCCATCGCCGCAGGGTACTCAATTTACATTTTCTTGTTGGGAAATCCAGCCAACTTTGAAGACGGTGATGTAGCTAAAGGACATCCATTGGGATTGTTGGGTATCATCTATCGTGGTGGTATCGCCATCGTACCATTGTTGATTGCCGTAAACATTACGGTTATTTTGATTGCCATTGAGCGTTTTATCACTTTGTCTGCTGCCTCTGGTCGTGGAAATGCTACTGAATTCGTTCGCAGCATGCAAGGTTTGTTGGCCAAGAACGACATCGACGGTGCAATTGCTGCTTGCGATAAGCAACGCGGTTCTTTGGCAAACGTGGTTCGCTCAGGTTTGAGCCGTTACAAAGTAGTTGCTGCCAAGACTGATTTGGATCGCGACGAAAAGAAAGCCGCTATTGAAAAAGAATTGGAAGAAGCCACTAGCTTGGAATTGCCTATGTTGTCTAAGAACTTGGTAATTGTGTCTACTTGTGCTTCTATTGGTACGTTGATCGGTTTGATCGGTACAGTATTCGGTATGATTCGTGCGTTCGCGGCGTTGGCTAACTCAGGTGCTCCTGATACTGCAGCGTTGGCAACTGGTATCTCTGAAGCGTTGGTTAACACAGCATTCGGTATCATCGGTTCTACTTTGGCGATCATCAGCTATAACTACTTCACCAACCGCATCGATGGTATGACTCATAGCATGGATGAAGCTGGTTACTCTATCGTGTCTAACTTCCAGGCTAACCACGGTTAATCCGTCGTTTACCTTTTCGGTATAACCCGTATTAAGACCCGTTAAAAAAACGAACATGCCAAAAGTTAGTATGCCCCGTTCCACCCCTTCATTGGATATGACGCCAATGGTGGATTTGGCATTCCTTCTGGTGACGTTCTTTATGTTAACCTCAAGTTTCCGTGCTCCAGAGCCCGTATTCGTTGACCCACCAACCTCAACTACCGAAGACCAAATACCCAAACAGGTGTTTTTGGTGACAGTAGATGAGAAAGGACGGGTATTCATTGATCTTACAAACCCTGCTGTAAAAGAATTGGTTTTGAAAGATATGATGCGCGATTTCAAGGTGAAAATGAGTGCAGAGGACGTAAAGAAATTTGCCGGCGCAGGTCCGATTGGACTGAAGATGGAATCCATTCCCGCCTATTTGGAGTTAGAAGTCAATGAACGCACCAAGGTTGAACAAGCAGGTGTGCCTTACGATACAGTGAACATCAAAAAGAGTCAGCTGTACCATTGGGCTTACAACACCCGTTTGCGCGCCCATGATGATTTCAACGATCGCAAAGACGAAGCTGAAAAGCGCGGCTTGGCCTTCGATAAAGAAAATTACATCCAATTTGCGGTAAAAGCTGATGGGAAAACAAAATATAATGTGCTAAAACATGTTATTCAAGTATTCCGGGAAGCCAAAGTAAAGAATTTTCAGATGATAACCGGTTTGGAAGCCAAACCCAATGATTAAAAGATAGGAGAGATAAACCATGGCAGAAATTCAATCGAATGGTGGCGGAGGCGACGGTAGTAAAAAAAGAGCCAAAAAACAGAGTACCAAAGTGGATATGACCCCTTTGGTGGATTTGGCCTTTTTGCTATTGACGTTCTTCGTACTTACCTCAACTTTCTCTCAACCCAAAGTGTTGAGAATGATCTTCCCTGAAAAATTGGATGAAAAAGACCTGAAAAACATGAAGCAACCTGAAGTAAAAGATGGTATCACCATTTTACTTACAGCGGAAAATCGTGTTTTCTGGTACCGCGGTGCCCTAAACAAAGAAACTGTTTTGGAAGAAACCGACTTCACCAAAAACGGATTGCGCAAAATCTTGGTAGAAAACAATTTGTCTCTACTAACCCAATTGCGTGATTTCGAAAAACAATTGAACAAAATCGATGAGAAAGATACTGCCAAGCGCAATGCCATCGATGCCAAAGTAAAGCAAGCCCAGCGCGATTCTAAGTTGGTGGTGTTGTTGAAGAACGACGATCAAGCTACCTACAGAAACGTGATTGACGTGATGGATGAATTCATGATCTGTCAGATTGCCAAATACTTTGCCGTTGATGAACCACTTGCCCCCTTGGAAAAGCAGCTCATCGCTCAGAAACTTAAATCCTAAACGCTATGTCAGAAAGTTTGATGAACAAATGGGACCAAGTGCAATCGCCAGGACGTAATGAACTGGTATTTGCCGACCGATTCAAAGAATACGGTGCCTACCAAATACGTAGCCAGTTTAGTAAGAACCAATCTTTGGCCACTTTGATCGCCCTTTCGGTGACGGCCCTTTTCGCAGCGATGCCCATCATTGTAGAGCACTTTTTCCCGAAAGAGAAAGAAGTGAAGACACAGTTGAAGGTGACAAACATCGATGATGTAAAAGCCCCCGAAGAAGAGGAAGAAAAAGAGCCAGAGAAGCCAAAAATCGAAGAACCAGAGCCCCAAGTGGCCGCTCAGCAGTACGTCGTGCCAAGGATCAATCCTGATGCGGCCTCTGATGATGTAATTATTCCTCCCGATGAAATCAAAACTGCGGGTAAAAAAACCCAAGAAGGGGAGGAAGATTTCGAAGCGCCCGACTTTAAAGATGACGGCGGCGCATCGGGCGGTACCGGTGACCAAATTGCAACCAACGTACAAATCAAAGCCAACTTCCCCGGTGGTGAGGCTGCTTTCCGTTCTTATGTAGAAGGAGAGTTTCAATACCCACCTCGTTGTTATGAGGAAGGCATTAACGGTGCTGTATTGTTGCGTTTCGCTGTTGATGAAGCTGGTAGAATTTCCCGCGTTCAAGCCATTGAGGAAACCAAAAGCTGTCCTGAATTTACCACCGAAGCCATTCGCGTGTTAAAGAAATCACCCCGTTGGGTGCCTGGCCAGAACAATGGAACCTTCTTGAAATCTTGGCGTGAAATCCCCATCAAGTTGGCGGTGGAATAATCCCTTAGAAACTGTGAAAAAAGGCGGGCCCATGGCCCGCCTTTTTTTTGCCCCATCTAACTATCTTTGCTCGATATGACAACGCCTGCACTGCTTACAATCCAAGATTTGCGCATCCATGCAGGCAGTACATCGTTGGTGCACTTGCCCCTTTTAGAACTGCATGCCGGAGAGCTCCATGGCATCATCGGTGAAAGTGGATCAGGAAAATCACTCACCCTTTTTACCGTTCTCGGACTGATATCGCCCCAGCTCAACGTTACTGGATCGGTACAGTTTCAGGGACAAGAATTGACCACCCTGTCGCCCAAATTATGGCAAACCATTCGCGGCAAAGCCATCGGCATGGTGTTCCAAGAACCAATGTCGGCCCTCAATCCACAAATGCGCTGTGGCAAACAACTCCTGGAGTCGGCCCGCATTCACGAACCGGACCTCAATAAAGCCCAGGCGCTGGTCGATAAAAAGTTGGATCAACTCGGACTTTCAGAGATCAAAGAAAGAATCATGCAGGCCTATCCGCATCAGTTGAGCGGCGGACAACGGCAGCGTGTGATGATTGCCATGGCTTGTGTGCATGAACCGCCCTTGATCTTGGCAGACGAACCCACAACCGCCCTCGACAGTGTGGCCCGCGCCCAAGTTATGGATGATTTGCAACGGGTTTGCAGGGAACAGGGTAGCGCCTTGCTCTGGGTGAGTCACGAACTGGATTTGGTGCGTCAATATGCTGAAACCATCACCGTGCTGCGCAAAGGTGTCTGTATCGCTCAAGGAGATTCGGCCGATGTGTTTGGTGCTGAAGCGGATCCCTATGTAAAAGAGTTGATGGCAGCCATGCCCCACGGTAAATGGGTATCGCCCCTGCAAAATCCTGTACCGGTACTTTCCATTCAATCGCTCTCCAAAAATTATGGCCATGGACCCCAAGCCGTTCAGGCATTGATGGATTTCAACGAAGTACTGCACCAGGGAGAGACACTGTCGGTGGTGGGACTTTCGGGCTCCGGAAAAAGCACGTTGGCCAAATTGCTGGTGGCGTTGGAGCAGCCAACTATCGGACAAATAACCCTCGGTGATAAACCCTTGCCTCGGAAGCCACCCACAGGCATACAAATGGTGTTTCAAGACCCTTATGCATCGCTGAATCCCAACGTGAAGGCCATTGATGCGGTAGCGGAAGTGGTGGCATTGGTGAATAAGCAAAAGATGTCATCCCCCGACGCGATGAACCATGCCATGGAACTGCTCAAGGAAGTGGGGTTTGATTTGCGGTTGAGCCAAGCTTATCCGCATCAGATGAGTGGGGGACAACGACAGCGATTGTGCATTGCACGGGCCTTGGCTTCGAATCCCAAGGTGTTGATATTGGATGAGGCAGTAGCCGCATTGGATCCATTGGTGCAAAAGCAAGTGCTGGATTTGTTTATCGCCCTGCAACAAGAAAGGCAGTTGGCGTATTTGTTCATAACCCATAATTTGGAGGTAGCACAGGCGATATCGCACCGCATCGTATTTTTGGAAAAAGGGTGCAAAAAGCCTTTGCCTGACGATTGGATAAGGGTTTGATTGGGGGATTTTGCCAATGGAAATGTGGGGTTGTTGATTGGTGAGGAGAATTATTGTAATTTATTGATATTCTACAACTTGTAGTGAAGTGTTTGTTTTATTGAACAAGGGGTTTCGTGTGAATACGATCACAGGAACGCTGGGGTTTGCTGTTGTATTATTGTTGTATGATTCAATGGATATCTAACTACCGCAAAATGGCGCTCACTGCGTTCGCTTTGAGCATTGTTGCTCTGCCTATATATGCCCAAACCCAAGGTCCAGCCGAATCAACCAATCAACCCCCTGTAGTTCCCACAGAGATGGTCATTGAATTGGAGCACAAAGTAAAAAAAGGTGAAACTTTATACGCCATTGGCAAGCATTATCATTGTTCTGTAGCCGAGTTACAAGCCCTGAATCCAGGCATCGGTATGTTAAAACCCGGCATGAAGGTGAAAGTGAAACAGCGCACCAAAGTGCCAGCCAAATCAACCCCTGCAGCGGCCCCACAATTGAACCCCATTGCAGATCGCAAAAAAGAAACCCCCGTTGCCATTGCAACCCTCCCAGAAGTGCCAGCAAATGTCATTGACCATGTGGTGGTGAAAGGACAAAGTCTGTATAGCATCTCCAAAACCTACGGCGTGAGCATCGCGGAGATCAAATCGGTGAATAAACTAACTTCGGATCAACTGTCGATCAACCAAAAATTATGGATTCCCAAAACCGGTGTTGTGATGTCGGTACCCGCCGATCAGTCGGTGGTGAATGCTACGCAGTCCAATACCAATCCAACGTTGGCAGTTACCAAGGACTCATCAATCAGCAGCGAACAAGTGGCTACGACGGCTACCAACGCGGTACAAGGGATTTCAATCAAGGATTCGATGGACAACCAAGGCGGTATGCCCGAGCAAGTCACCACCAAATTGAAGTCGGCCAATTTGAAAGAATACGAAAAGAAGGTGACCGCTCAAATCGGATATGAAGGCATGAAAGCGGAACGCTCTTGGGTGATGATGAACAAGCACAAAAAAGGCGAAGTCGTGGCCATCATCAATCCTGTGAACAAGAAAATGGTGTATTGCACGGTGATTGGGGAGCTTCCCGACAAAGGCAATAAACACATCGCTATTTCTCAGTCGGTGGCGGATCGTTTGGGAATCACAGAGGGCAACGCTACCTTGCGGGTTCGATATGTGGCCCAATAAGGCATTGTTGAATAGCACTTTCTGGCGAACCGACCTACTCCTATGGGTTGCGTTGGGCTTTATTCATGTATCGCCTGCCCTGGCATCGATTTGTCTCGGGTTATTTGTGATTCAATTACTATTTCTGGGCGATAGGGTGGCGATGTCGTTCGTGCAACGCGTATCGCTCAGTCTGATGGCGCTGTCGTTGTTGTGGAATGTGTTGAGCTTGATGGATGTGTACGGTGGATACATCACCCATGGTTTGAATAGCCACGATTTTATGGCGGATTTATCGCTGTCTGATTTGCAAAAACTGGCTTTGACCAAATTACAGGTAAAACTGCCTTTGTTGGTCGTGCTAACGTTATATGCCACGGGGAAACGCTTGTCTACGGTGCTTTACCGATTTTGGCCTTTGGTGGTGTTGCCGGTGTTTTGGATATCGGTGAGTAGTGTGATTCATTATTTGCAGCATCGCACGTTTTATGACCAGATGGTGCTAGAGAGCAAGCCCATTCCTTTGTATTCCGGGGTGTATCACATTGAGTATGCCGTGTTGGTGGGGTGTGTGGTTTTGTTGATGGCCAAGGGGTTGTTGAGTGGGGCGGTTGAGGGACAGGCATCGAGGCGGTTGTTGGTGGTGGCGCTTGCGGTATTGGTCATTTGTATGCACGTGCTGGGTGCGCGAACCGGTTTGATTTTCTTGTATGTGGGCGGGGCGATGATGCTGTTTGATGTTGCAAGGCGACACAGACAATGGTTGTTGCGAGGTGGATTGGTATTGGCGCTGCTGATGGGTGTATTGAGTATGTTGCCCAGTGTGCAGAACAGGGTTACAAATACACTGACCGACTTAAAAACCACGTTTCAAGGGGGCGATGTTACGCACCAGAGTTTTGGTCAGCGATGGGTGGCTTGGACGGTGGCTTGGGCTACGATAACAGAATCGAATAGCGCATGGAAGGGATTTGGCGCGGGCGTGGATGTGGTGATGAAAGCGCAATACGAAAGAAAAGGGGTGGCGTTGGCGGAGCGACACAGAATTGGGGTGCACAACCAATGGTTGGAGGGTGCATTACAATCTGGATGGATGAGTTTTGTGTTACTGTTGGTGGCTGGATTTTTTGCTTTGGGCGATGGGAGGAATGGAGATCGAACCATGGAGGTGGCGTTGTGGCTGTCGGTGGTGGTTGCGATGATGTTTGAGAGCTTGATGGAGCGACAAGCGGGCATTTTGGTCCTAATTGTGTTGTTTCAAGGGGCGATGGCGAAAAAAAATGGCATTTATTCTGAAATAAAGACGGAAGATGCTTTGATTGATAAAATTAAATAGGTATATTTGCAACCCCAAAAATTATGTCTCGCGTTTGTGATTTAACCGGAAAGAAGGCCATGAAGGGCAATAATGTTTCGCATTCTAACAAGAAAACGAAGCGTCGTTTTTATCCCAACCTTCAGACCAAGAAGTTTTTTATTCCCGAAACAGGGGAGTGGATTACCTTGAAAGTAGCTGCGTCTACCATCAAAACCATCGATAAGAAAGGTATTTCTTCTTGCATCAACAATTTGTTTAAGAAAGGAAAAATTTAATCATGGCAAAAAAAGGAAACCGTGTTCAAGTAATCCTTGAGTGCACAGAGCAAAAAGGAAGTGGTGTAGCAGGCATGAGCCGTTACATTACTACTAAAAACAAGAAAAACACTGCAGAGCGTATTGAGTTGAAGAAATACAACCCATACATGCGCAAAGTAACTGTTCATAAGGAGATCAAATAATGGCAAAGAAGGTTGTAGCAACACTGAAAAAAGAAGGTGCCGGTAGCGAGTACGTGAAAGCAATTAAAATTGTAAAATCGCCCAAGAGCGGTGCTTACTCTTTCAAAGAAGAAATTTTGCCAGCCGATAAGGTAAAGGCGTTCTTCGCGAAGTAATTGATCCTTCAAAAGATATTATAGCCCCTCAATGGGGCTTTTTTTTTACCTTCACATCAATAAAGCAAATGTCAATCTTCAATTGGTTTTCAAAAAACAAGCCCAAAGAGGAATTACCTGCTGCGCAAGTGGAGCAAGCCGAGCAAACCCAAGCGGCTTTGGAAAAAACGCGCACTGGATTTCTGTCGAAACTGGGACGATTGTTTACCGGGAAACGTCAGGTAGATGGTGATTTCTTGGATGAGTTGGAAGAGGTGCTCTTGACCTCTGATGTAGGCGTGGAAACCACCGTCCAAATCATTCAAAACTTAGAAAAGCGTGTCTCCAAAGACGCTTATGTATCAGAGGAGGAGTTGCATGAATTGTTGGCCGATGAAATAGCCAAGTTGATGCCCGATATCCAAATGCCCGTTGCCAAAGACCTACATTTAACGGGGGCCTCAACGCCGTATGTGGTTTTGGTTGTGGGGGTGAATGGCGTGGGTAAAACCACCACCATCGGTAAGTTGGCGCACCACTATGCACAACTGGGTAAAAAAGTGATTTTGGGTGCGGGTGATACCTTTCGCGCTGCTGCTGTGGAACAATTGAGTATTTGGCAGAACCGCGCTGGCGTATCTATCGTATCGCACGGCATGAACACCGACCCTGCTTCTGTCGCCTACGACGCCGTGAAACAAGCTGTGGAAGAACAAGCCGATGTGGTGATCATTGATACCGCCGGTCGCTTGCACAACAAAGTGGGATTGATGAACGAATTGTCGAAAATCCGTCGCGTCATCGAAAAGTTCAAACCTGATGCCCCACATGAGGTGTTATTGGTGATTGATGCTACGACCGGACAAAATGCGTTTGAACAGGCCAAACAGTTTACTGCTGCTACCCAAGTGAATACATTGGCGGTGACCAAACTTGATGGTACAGCCAAAGGCGGTGTGGTGATAGGGGTGAGTCATGCCTATCAATTGCCCGTGAAATACATCGGTCTGGGCGAAAAAGCCGAAGACCTCAAATTGTTTAATAAGTACGATTTCATCAAATCGATTTTTGTATCGTGAAAACCAAATCCAACAAGGAAACCAAAGTAAATGTCATCACCCTGGGTTGTAGTAAAAACCTGGTGGATAGTGAGGTGTTGATGGGACAGCTGAAAGCTTCTCAGTTTAATGTAGCCCATGAGAGCACCAAAGATGATGCTGATATCGTGATTGTCAATACCTGTGGCTTTATTGAAAATGCCAAACAGGAGAGCATCGATACCATCTTGGCCTATGCCGATGCAAAAGCACAAGGGAATATCGAAAAGCTCTACGTTACCGGTTGTCTATCGCATCGTTACAAAGATGAATTGCAGGCCGAAATTCCAGAAGTGGACGCTTGGTTTGGTACATTGGATATGCCCCATTTGCTCAGAACCGTGGGCGCCGATTACAAACACGAATTGGTTGGGGAGCGATTGCAAACAACCCCAAAACACTACGCATATACCAAAATCTCGGAGGGTTGCGATAGGCCGTGTTCATTCTGTGCCATCCCTTTGATGCGTGGAAAGCACGTTTCTAGGCCCATAGAGACCATCAAGCGTGAAATACAGGGATTGGTGGCCAATGGTGTGAAAGAAGTGATGCTGATCGCACAGGATTCAACCAGTTACGGTTTGGATATCTATGGCGATCGCAAATTGGCGGATCTCATGAAGCATCTTTCAGATGTGGAAGGTTTGGAATGGCTTCGCTTGCACTATGCCTATCCTTCGCAGTTTCCGTTGGATGTGCTGGATGTGATGGCTGAACGCAGCAACATTTGCAACTACTTAGATATCCCAATTCAACACATATCAGACCCTATGTTGAAGGCCATGCGCCGCGGAATCACCAAGCGCAGAACCTATGAAGTACTGAATACCATTCGCGATCGCGTGCCCGGAATAGCATTGAGAACGACATTGCTTGTGGGACATCCCGGCGAAACAGAAGAAGATGTGAAGGATTTGCTTGATGCAATCAACGATATCCGCTTCGAAAGATTGGGTGTGTTTACCTACTCGCATGAGGAAAATACCCACGCATATAGCTTGGCAGACGATATCGCCCAGGAAGAGAAACAACGTCGCTCAGATATCATCATGGAAGCCCAAATGGGCATTTCAGAAGCGTTTAATCAGCAGTTGAAAGGACAAACCCTGAAAGTGTTGTTTGATCGCTTAGAAGGCGATGAATTCGTTGGAAGAACCGAATTTGATAGTCCGGAAGTCGATAACGAAGTTCGTGTACCGGCCAAAGACAATTATGTGCGCATGGGTGATTTTGCCCAAGTAAAGATTACCGATGCCACCGCCTATGATTTGATGGGTGAAGTTGTAACATCGTGAACATTCAGCACGCTCCATATCCTCCCAACAGTCTTTCCGATTTCCTTCGTCGAAGCGCCTGGGGCAACCACCCTGCAGCATTGTATCCTGCCGAAGGTTTAGCCGCAGACATTGATCCCGTTTTATCAGGTATAACCCATCAGTTTACTGCAGAACATCGCAAGGTAGTTCAGTCGGTGTTTCGCACGCAAATGGGAGATGCCATCACCGATCAGCAGCGACAGAACATTGACCGACTGAGTGATACGGAGACGTTTGTGGTAGTGACCGGACAGCAAATCCATGTGGGTTTGGGACCTGCGTATGTTTTGTATAAGATTGTTTCGACAATCAACTACTGTCGGAAATTAAACGAACAGCGCCCCACGCAACATTTTGTACCTGTATTTTGGATGGCTTCTGAGGATCATGACGTGGCTGAAATTGCGTCGGTTCAGATCAATCAGGACACCTATACCTGGCAAAAAGAATGGCATACGGCGGTGGGGGATATGCCTACCGATGATCTAATTGAGCTGTTTGATTGGCTGCAGATGCGATTGGGTGGTGGTGATGAAGTGCAGCAGCGAATAGCCTCTGTGAGTGCACTGTATTTGGCAGAAAATGCCACCTTGGCTTCGGTGACCCAACAATGGGTTTCGGCGCTTTTCGGGGCATACGGACTGCTTGTGTTGGATCCCAGGGATGTGAATTTGAAGCGCATGGCCCAACCGCTTTTTGAACAGGCCTTGTTTGGAGACGACCTCATAGCATCATATAAGGTTTCTACAGCGGCGTTGAAAGCGGCTGGACAGACACCCCCGGTGCATGTGGGACAGAGTTTGTTGTTTTGGATGGATGATAAAGCGCGCGTAAGAATTGAAAAGACGGTAGATGGGTATCATACCATAAATGGATCGCACCAATGGACGGCCACGGAGATGCGGGCGTTGCTGGGTTCGGAAGATATTCAGCAGTTATCACCCAACGTGCTGTTGCGTCCTTTGTATCAACAGGCCATTTTACCTTGCGTGTCGTATGTTGGAGGTCCTTCAGAATACCTTTATTGGCTACAAACAACCCAGGCATTTCAGACAGCGGGGATGGTTGCGCCGCAGTTGCTGCATCGAAAAGGTGGGGTAGTGATTACGCCTTCGCAGAAGCGGAAACTGGATAAGTTGGATGTGTCGTTCATGTCGTTTTTTGCGGGTGTAGAACCCCTCAAACAGCAGCTCATTGCGCGGGAGCAGGGAGAGAATGAGTTGTTGAATGCGATTAAACAGTCGCAAACTATATTGGAGCAACAGCTGAAAACTTTGTATCAGTGGAAATCGCCGATGTTGAGTGAATCCAAAAAGCAAATTGATGCCTTTGTGAAATGGAATCGCAAAATGGGGGTCGAGGCCACGGATGCGCTGATTGAAACGAAATTTTCACCGGTGGTGTGGGATTCCATCACGTCAATACTGACAGCGAATTTCTCCTTGACAGCACCCCAAGAACGAAAGTTATTTTGGGTTCAGTATTACTTTTTGTATGGGCAGGATTGGATCGATGCCCTTTGTGATTCCGCAGAATTTGCGGAGAATCAATCCTACTGGATGATCGAATTGTAACTATGGATTTTTTCCATGGGCTATTGTCGGCTTTTCGCTCGATCTCATGGGAATTGTCCATGTTTACATGGAATTTTTCCATAGTTTTACGGGGATGAAATTCAACACAAAAGACATTTCCGCCTCCATTGTGGTTTTTTTGGTCGCCTTGCCCCTGTGTTTGGGGATTGCCCATGCCAGTGGGGTGCCTGTTATTAATGGTTTAATTGCAGGTATTGTTGGTGGATTGGTGGTGGGTTTTGTTAGTGGATCACACGTGTCGGTCAGCGGTCCTGCTGCCGGGTTGATCACCTTGGTTGAATCTTCTTTGCGTGATTTATCGGGTGGAAATCCCGCTGCCACCGCAACCCATGCCTTGCAGGCTTTTGCCATGGCGGTTGTAATTGCGGGTGTTTTGCAAATACTGTTGGGTTTGTTGAAGGTGGGTAAATTGGCTGATTTCATACCGGCTTCGGTCATTAAAGGCATGTTGGCCGCGATTGGTTTGCTATTGATTCTGAAGCAAGTGCCCCACCTTGTAGGTTGGGATGCCGATGATTTTGGTGATGAGGGATTTATTCAGCATGATGGACAGACCACGTTTTCTGAGATCATGGTGGCATTCAATCACTTGACACCGATGGCGATGTTCATTGGGGTGATGGGATTGGCGATACAGTTTTTGTGGGATACTCCAGCCCTGAAAAAAATGGGGTGGTTGCAGTTGTTGCCGGCTCCGTTATTGGTGGTATTATTGGGTGTAGGGGTGAATGCTTGGGCTATTCAAAACAATCCATCGCTATCCATTACCGATCATTCTCATTTGGTGAACATCCCTCAGTTTCTGCGTTCGGGTGATGGACAATCATTGTTGACGTTTCCGAGTATTGGATCTTTGGGAAGTATGGTGGTTTGGGTAATTGCGATTAAAATTACCTTAATCGCTTCTATTGAGTCGCTGTTGAGCATTGAAGCATCCGATAAAATTGATCCGCACAAGCGTGTGACCCCCCCAAACAGGGAATTAATTGCTCAAGGATTGGGAAACACAGTGTCGGGTTTGTTTGGGGGTATACCCGTAACCGCTGTTATTGTGCGAAGTTCTGCCAATGTAAACGCGGGCGGTATGACCAAATGGAGTGCGATTTTACATGGCGTTTGGCTTACTGTTGCCGTTTTGTTTTTTCCTCATGCGTTGAACCTTATTCCCAATGCTGCCCTTGCTGCAGTGCTCATTTATGTGGGTTATAAACTTGCCAAGCCCAGCTTGATACAATCTGAGTGGAAGAAGGGCCGGGTGTCTTTTATGCCCTTTGTGATCACCATCGTCTCGATTTTGCTCTCCGATTTGCTCATTGGTATTTTGATTGGAATGGCGGTGGCCTTTTATTTCATTATCCGGTCAAATTTTCATCGTTCCATCAACTTGGTGGATTTGGATAACAATTTCATGGTGCGTTTTCAGCAACAAGCCACTTTTTTAAATAAATCGCTCTTAAAGACGTTGTTGGATCGCATTCCTTCAAACGCACAAGTGATCATGGATTTAACGCATTGCACGTTTATGGATGCAGATATTCTCGATGTGATCGATGATTTTCAAGTGAAGGCCGTTGAACGCAATATCTTGATCTCGTATGAGTTTTTAAACGACGCCCAAAAGACCAAGTTATTGGGTGATCTCAATTGTAATTTTATCAGTAAAATCAAATAAATATGGAAGATCAAATCAAGTTGTTTTTGAGTAATCGGGCGTGGGCGGCAGAAAAATTATCTGACGATCCTTCCTATTTCGAGAATTTGGCCAAAGACCAACGTCCTGATTACCTATGGATTGGTTGTTCTGATTCCCGGGTGCCTGCCAATGAAATTATCGGTGCAGAGCCAGGAGAGTTGTTCGTACATCGAAACATCGCCAACATGGTGGTGCATACCGATTTGAATTTGCTCAGTGTACTTCAATATGCCGTGGAATACTTGGAAGTGAAACACATCATTGTATGTGGACATACGGGCTGCGGTGGGGTAAAAGCCGCGCTTACCAATACCAGTTACGGTTTGTTAAACAAATGGCTGAGAAACCTCAAGGACGTATATCGCCTTCACAAAGACGAAGTAGATGCTGAAGTTGGCGAGGAAGCCAAGCTCAACAAAATGGTTGAAATGAACCTAGTGGAACAAGTAGGTAACGTGGTAAAAACAAGCATCGTACAGAAGGCATGGAAAAACCACCAACGACCCCATGTGCATGGATGGGTGTACGACATGGATTCGGGTTTGTTGAGGACCGTGATTGATGTTGCACCGGGGGCTTATATCGACCCCATGTATCAATTTGAAGATTAATGCTTGCGCTGCTTGTCTAGGCGCATGTTGATGATTTCGATAACAAAAGAAAACGCCATCGCAAAGTAAATATATCCTTTGTCGATGTGCTGTCCTAAGCCTTCGCCCAACAAACTAACGCCGATCAATACCAAGAACGACAGGGCCAAAATTTTGATGCTGGGGTTGTCGTTGACGAAATTGGCGATGGGTTCGCTTGCCCACAACATCACCAGCATTGAAATGATTACCGCTACAATCATGACCCAAACTTCATTGGCCATACCCACGGCTGTGATCACGGAATCCAAACTAAACACCACGTTGATTAGGGCCATTTGCAATAATATGCCTGTCCATCCTTTGGCATCGGTGCGTTCCTTGATTTCTTCTTCGTGGCCTTTCATTTTCAAGTGGATCTCCCTTACACTCTGATATAGCAAGAACAAACCACCAATGATCACCAACAGGTCTTTGCCGGAGATACCTTGGTCCATGACAAAAAACAGATCGGCTTCTTGACGTTGAACCCAATTGATACCCATTAACATGATGATTCTCACCAACATTCCCAAGAGTAAGCCATACCTGCGGGCCTGTTTCTGTTTCCCACCGGGGGCTTTGTTGGCTAAAATTGAAATGAAAATAATGTTGTCGATACCCAAAACGATTTCGAGTACGGTCAGGGCAAACAAACTGATGATAATGTCTTGTGTCATGATGATTTGTCAAAATTACGAACGAAATCCATCCAATCCTTGGAAGAGATCCATTCTGTTGAAAAGCGGTTGTTGAAATAGGTTATTTGTCGTTTCGCGTAGTTCCGAGTATGTTGTTTGATCTTCTCGATGGCTTCTGCTTCAGACAATTCACCAGAGAAACTGTCGAACAGTTCAGTATAACCCACGGTTTGTAGGGCCTTTAAGTCTTTTTGGGGATACAAGTTCCGGGCTTCCGCTACCAATCCCATCGCAACCATTGCGTCTACACGTTGATTTATCCGGTCATACAATACCTCTCTGGGGTGGTCGATGCCCACAAATCGAATATTGATCCCTTCGAAGTGATTGATTTTCTCTTGGCCGTAAATTTCTGATAGGGGTTTTCTCAATTGAATACAAAGTTCAAGTGCCCGCATCACCCGTTGAGGGTTGTCTAATCGCACAAATGAACCCGCGCTAGGATCGAGCTGTAGCAACATTTTCAGCAACGGTTCGATGCCATTCTCCACGTATTGATCAAGAATTTCACTGCGCAAATCGGGGTCCACCTCAGGCAAATCGTCCATGCCGTTCAGTAGCGCCTCAATGTACAAGCCAGTACCTCCGCAGAGTACAGCAGCCCCAGTGTTTTCTATCAGTTGAAGGGTGATGGGCCTGAAAATCTCAGCATGGGTCCCCGCATTGTAATGGTAAATGATGGGTACATGTCCAACACCGTGGTGCGGTACTTCAAGTAGCTCTTCTGCACTGGGTTTGGCCACTGCGATGTTGAGTTCTTGGTATACTTGTCGAGAATCTACGTTGATGATTTCTGTATGCAACGCTTTGGCCAATGCGATGGCAGCCGCGGTTTTTCCAGAGGCGGTAGGACCTCCCACAACAAACAAAGTGGGTTGTGCTTTCACGTGCTTATTTTAGGTCGTCGGCGTCAATTCCCTCGCTGAGTGCACCGAAGCCAAATTCGTCATTGTCCTCATCGTCCTCATCGTCCTCATCATCTAAGTCATCATCCAGGTCGTCATCGTCCTGGGCTAACAATTCTTCTTCATGCTCTACCAACAGACTTTTTACACCCTTTGCCGCCAAGATCTTTTCTGCCAACGTATCAAACTCGTTATCGTCAAGCATCTTGAATTTGCCTTCATTATGCTGTCTTGGGGCTTTGCCTTCGGTGCGATAGATTCTGGGGTAGGCGTGTTTTGGATTGCTTTCTTCAATGCTAATGAGCTCGCAAAGCAAGGTCCATTGGGCGTTGTAATCGAATATATAGATAAACCGCTGATGGGGGTCGTTCACGCAGGTGCGAATTTTGGTTTCCTCCATCAATGGCGCATTCATGTTGCCAGTTAAATCGGCATCTCCAGATGGTTTCGCCTTCTTTACTTCAGAGATTTTACGCCAACGATCATCGCTCACGAAAAAGCTGGCCAATTCCTTGTTGTCGAAGCCAATGGCCTCTTGGATGATGTTGTTGAAATCCAAAAAGGTGTGTGACGGTTTTATTTCAATCCATCGAACCACATCTTCCATGTCCTCAAACCATATTTTAAAACGATAAACCATGCGAAATGCAAAAATAGTTATCAGTCTTTGCTTATCGATGAAAAAAATGACCACATTGGAAATAAGCCGTATTTTCGCGGGAATGATGAGGCGAATTCTCTTGGTTTTGTGCGCGATTGTCCCTGCGATATTGATCGGCCAGAACGCAAAAAGCGATATACGGGGTTTTATTTATGATGCCAATAATGGAGACCGATTGGTGGGGGCGAGTGTGTTTTGTGTGGGAGAGAATGCCAACAAAGCGGTTCCCGGTAGCGGTGATATTCGGTCGGTCCTTACCGATAATGATGGGTATTTCGCACTCACAGGCCTGTCTGTTGGCAATTATTTCGTACGCATTTCCATGTCGGGATTTGATACATTGATAGAGAAGGTTGCGGTTAAGTTGGGATCAAATACCAAAAAAGATTTTTACATCAGTCGCATTGCAAGCATTGGCGAAGTGAATATTTCTGTTCGATCCAAAGCCAAAGAAGCCCAAGTTTCTGTGACAACCGTGGATGCCAAAACCATCGCCAAGATGCCGGCCGTGGGTGCAGAGCCAGATATTTTGCAATACTTGCAAGTGTTGCCCGGGGTGGTTTTTAGCGGTGATCAGGGCGGACAGTTGTACATCCGGGGTGGTTCTCCCGTGATGAACAAGGTGATGCTCGATGGTTTGACCATCTACAACCCGTTTCACTCCATTGGTTTGTTTTCTGTGTTTGAGACCGATTTGATTCAAACTGCCGACGTTTACAGTGCTGGGTTTGGTGCTGAGTACGGCGGTCGAGTATCGGCTGTGGTTGATTTGAAAACCCGCGATGCCAATCGCAACAGAACTACCATGAAAGTGGGGTTGACCACCTTTACCTCAAAGGCCCTTTTAGAAGTGCCGCTTAAGAAGTACAAGCAAGGCAAAGGCAACAGTTCTTTGGCCATCTCCTACAAGAATTCATTCTTGCGCGAATCGTCAAAATTGTTATACAACTACGCAAATCCTGAAAAGCTGCCTTACAACTTTGGTGATTTGTTTATCAAAGCCAGCTTCAATAGCAGCAATGGTGGTTACTCCAAATTGTATGGATTCCGCTTTGGTGATAATGTGGCGTTTCCGGGTTCTACCAGTTACAATTGGACATCCACCGGGGTAGGAGGAAAGTTCTTGGTTGTGCCAGAACAAGCCAAAACCCGCGTAGATGGTTATTTTTTGTGGAGTGAATATCGCATCGAACAAAAGGAACAAGATGCCCGTCCGCGCAGTAGCTCTATCGGTGGATTTAACTTGGGGATGAATTTTGGATACAATTTCCGTCGCGACGACCTAAAATGGGGCCTCGAGATGAATGGATTCCAAACCAATTTTGAATTGTATAACTCCAACAATCGTCGCATTTCGCAACTTGAGAGTACCACAGAGATCAACACCTTCGTGAATTATCGCGTAGTTCGCAAAAAGCTGGTATCGAACCTGGGAATGAGGGCGCAGTATTACGCATCGCTCGGAAACAGCAGCTTTGAACCTCGCTTCCAACTTCGCTATATGCCTTGGAAATCGATGGGTATCAAATTGGCCGTGGGTGCCTATTCGCAGAATTTCTTGTCGGCCATGAGCGATCGCGATGTAGTGAACTTGTTTTATGGATTTTTGTCGGGACCAGATAACTTACCTGATTCTTTCAACGGCAAACCGGTAACCCATGCCCTGCAAAAGGCCCGTCACGCGGTGTTTGGCTTCGATTATCGCATCAACAAGAAACACACCATCAACGTAGAGTCTTTTGTGAAATTGTTTGATCAAATCACCAATATCAATCGCGATAAATTGTTCGAAGACGATGAGTTTAACTTAGACAAGCCACAGCGATTGCGTCAGAATTTTATCGTAGAAGAGGGTAACGCATACGGGGGCGATATTAGCTATAAATTCACCGACAAGCGTTGGTATGTATGGACGGTGTACTCACTTACATGGGTGAATCGCTTCGATGGCAATGTTCAGTATCAGCCCAATTTCGATCGTCGACACAATGCCAATTTCTTGGTTAACTATGAGATGGGTAAGAAAAACCCCGTGGAATTATCGTTGCGATGGAATTTCGGATCGGGTTTTCCCTTTACCCAAACCCAAGGGTACTACGAGAAGTTTAATTTTCAGCAGGGCTTGAGTACGGATTATACCACGTCGAACGGACAGTTGGGCGTTGTGTATGCCAATATCAATCAGGGTCGATTGCCGTATTATCACCGGTTGGATTTTTCTGCACGCAAGAAATGGGTGATTTCGAAAACCCGCGAGTTCAATTTGATGTTCAGTTTGACCAACGTGTACAACCGCAACAACATTTTCTACTTTGACCGCATCACACGGAAGCGTGTAGACCAGTTGCCTATTTTGCCAGCTTTGGGCTGTAATTACAGCTTCTAAGCGATTACAGCTGGTTGTTTAGGATGCCTTGGATGGCCTGAAGTTTTAGCAGCGCCTCAATGGGCGTAAGTGTATTGATGTCGATACCACCGCAGAGTTTCTTGACCTGAATCATCTTTGGGTCCTCGGTTTGGAACATGTTCATTTGGTAGACGGGTTTGGCATCGGTTTTTTTCAGCGTTTTCTGGGGCGATAGGTTGGTGCGATCCTCTTCCAAGCGATTGAGGATCTCTGTGGCGCGCAAAAGCACGGCATTGGGGATACCGGCGAGCTGGGCCACGTGGATACCAAAGCTGTGTTCGCTACCACCGGCAGTGAGTTTGCGTAAAAAGATGATCTGACTGCCTTGTTCTTTGATGGAGATGTGGTAATTGCGAATGCCCGGACACTTTGATTCTAGCTCGTTTAGCTCGTGGTAGTGCGTGGCAAACAAGGTTTTGGGTTGAGAGGGGTGTGAGTGTATGTATTCTGCGATACTCCAAGCCAGTGAAACACCATCGTAAGTAGAGGTGCCTCGGCCAATTTCATCCAATAACACCAAGCTGCGGTCGCTCAAGTTGTTCAAAATGCTGGCAGTTTCCGTCATTTCCACCATGAATGTACTTTCACCCACCGAAATGTTATCAGAGGCACCAACGCGGGTGTAAATTTTGTCTACCACACCAATTTCTGCGGCGCTACACGGTGCGTAACAACCGATTTGGGCGAGGATGACAGCCAGGGCGGTTTGACGTAAGATGGCGCTTTTACCGCTCATGTTGGGTCCCGTTAATATGATGATTCGCTGGGCTTCTTTGTCGAGCTGAATGGTATTCGGGATATACGATTCTCCCGGCGGCAATTGGTATTCAATGACGGGGTGTCGACAATCCTTTAACAGCAAATCATACCCATCATTCATACTGGGCTTGCAATAGTTGTTATCCATCGCCAATTGCGCAAAGCCCGCCAATACATCGAGTTCGGCCAGTAAGTTGGCTTGCAGTTGCAAGGCAGGTACGAATTCAGCCATGGAAGTGAGTAGGAGTTCCCATATTTCTGACTCCAACGCCAAAATGCGATCTTCTGCATTTAGGATTTTCTCTTCGTATACCTTGAGTTCAGGTGTGATGTATCGTTCAGCGTTGGTGAGGGTTTGTTTTCGTATCCAATCCTCAGGTGCTTTGTCTTTGTGGGAGTTGGTGACTTCCAAATAATACCCAAAAACGTTGTTGAAGCCAATTTTGAGCGAGCTGATACCCGAGCGCTCTATTTCTTGCTGTTGGATTTCAATCAGTTTGTCTTTTCCCGATGTGGTGAGGCCGCGAAGCTCTTCCAGTTCCGGGTGGACATGCGATTTGAAAATACCTCCTTTGGCAGCAACAGCGGGGGCATCGGCCAATATTTGATCCATGATCAAGTGCTGTAACTGTGGCAGCGAATCGATTTTCTTTGCCAGCGATTGCAACTGAGGATCTTGGCTGTTTTCAAACAAGACCTTGCTTTCTTGTAGGTTTTCTAGGCCGTATCCGAGCATGAGGCATTCTCTCGGACCGATTTTTCTCAAAGCGACTTTTGATACCAATCGCTGGAGATCTCCAATTTGCTTCATTGTATCGCGAAACGACGATGTTTCTGAAGTGTTATTGAGGAATACTTCAACTTGATTGTGTCGGGCTTCAATGGCGGATCTATCAATCAGCGGGAATACCAGCCACTGTCGCAGCAATCGCGCCCCCATGGCGGTGCAGGTTTTGTCAATAACATCAATGAGTGATGTGCCTCCTTGATAAATGGGCCTAACGAGTTCTAGGTTACGGGCGGTAAATCCATCAATCCAAACCGAATCATGTTCGTCGATGCGAGAAATCCGATTGATATGGGCGATGTGATGGTGGTGGGTGAGGTTCAGGTATTGCAGGGTAGCCGCCGCTGCCGCTATTGCCAAGGGCATCTCGGCAATGCCGTACCCTTTGAGGTTTTGGGTTTTAAACTGTCGACAAAGCGCTTCCTCTGCGGTACTGGCCTCATACACCCATGATTCCAAGGTTTGGAATGAGCTTGGCATGCCCAGGAGTTCCTGTACCAGCGATTGTTGCTGTTTGGACATGAGCCATTCCGCGGGTTTGTAGGCATCGATCAGTTTTTTGATGGATACGATCGAACCCTCCGATACGTGAAACTCACCCGTGGAAATATCCAAGAACGCCACCGCCCATTGCATGTTTCGTTCGTACACCGAAGCCAAATAATTGCTTTGTTTGGTCTCAAGGACTTTGTCGTTGTAGCTCACACCCGGAGTGACGAGTTCTGTAACGCCCCGCTTTACGATGGTCTTGGTCTTTTTGGGGTCTTCCAGTTGGTCGCATATGGCCACGCGATAACCAGCTTTCACCAAACGCGGCAAGTAGTTGTCCAACGAGTGATGGGGGAATCCCGCCAAATCTTGGTCAGAAGCAGCACCATTGGATCGTTTTGTTAAGACGATGCCCAATACTTTCGAAGCGATGCGTGCATCTTCACTAAACGTCTCGTAAAAATCACCCACTCTAAACAATAGAATAGCACCAGGGTATTGCGCCTTGATGCTGTGATATTGCTTCATGAGCGGTGTTTCTTTGTCTGTACTTGCTCCTGCCATAAACCCCAAAATTACAGCCATTTCCTAGGCCGATTTCCACATTTGTAGGTCCTTTTTCCCCATTGAAATTAAGTATCTTTGTGTTTGTGAAAAAATTGGTAGGGACAGACTTGCACAGGTTGAGCGTCGAGGACTTTAAAACAGCCCAGAAATGGCCGTTTGCGGTGGTACTAGACAATGTGCGGAGTATGAACAATGTAGGTTCTGTAATGCGCACTTGCGATGCTTTTTTGTGCGATACCCTGTATCTGTGCGGCATTACCGCTACACCCCCTCACCGGGATATCACCAAAACAGCCATTGGTGCGGAAAATTCTGTCAGATGGATTTATAGTGAATCAACGATTGAGTCAATAATCGCATTGAAATCAAGGGGTTTTATAGTATATGCCATCGAGCAAACCAGTACTTCGGTGATGCTGCAGTCAGTGCGGTTCAACGATCAGCCGGTGGCTTTTGTGTTTGGCAATGAGATTGATGGGGTAGCTGCCGAAGTGATACATGCATGTGATGGGGTTATTGAAATACCGCAGCTGGGAACCAAACACTCATTCAACATCGCTGTTTCTTGTGGAATGTTACTCTGGGAATATGCCAGAACCCGCGTGTAAATACCATGAAGCAAGTACAATCAAATCTCCCTGTTATTCCTAAAAACAAACGATTTTGTTGGGGTTGGGGGTTGATTTTGTTGGGGTTGGTTTGCTTGCAAATTTCTTGTGTAAATCAAGGGAGTGGTACCCAAAAGGTGACTATTGATGGTGATTCATCGTTAATTATCGATGAATTTCGAAGCAGATTCGAAAGTGGCCAATACCTCTGCGTTATTTCGTATTCAAGCGAATGTCCCATCGCCAAATCCTACATCAAAACCATTCAATCGCTACATGAGCGCTATAAAGACAGGGTGACCTTTTGTTTGCTAAACCCTGGGGTGGGCGGAAAATCCATAGGTGGGTTGCAAGATTGTGTGTTTCATGATCCCCAGTTGTTCATTTGTAATCGCTATGGCATCAAGGTATATCCCCAAGTTGTTGTGGTGAATTGCTTGACAAGAAAAGTTATGTATGCAGGGAAGATTGATGACAGGGCAGTTTCTTTGGGTGCGGTGAAATCTCAGGCGACAATTCCATACTTGGAGATGGCTTTGTCTCAGTTGGTTGAAAAGGGTGTTGTGCATGTCCATAGCAATGAAGCTATTGGGTGTTTTGTGGGTGATATCGGACTTAAATAAATAGAATATATTGAAATACAAATATTTATATATCATTGTTTTTGTATTGGTTACTTTAACTATTGGTTGTGGTAGCGAAAGCAAGGAGGCCGGGGTGCCAGAAAATCCCACTTTTGGGGAGCATGTGGCGCCTATATTGGCGAAAAACTGTTTGCCTTGTCATCGCGAAAACGGGGCTGCGCCTTTTTCTTTGGAGCGATTTGATGCGGTAAAGAAGCGGGCCAAAACCATCGCAAAAGTTACATTGAATCGCATCATGCCACCTTGGCCCGCGGATCCGAATTATACCCATTTTGTGGGTGAAAAGGTGTTAACCGAACAAGAAATCAGTACCATTCAGCGATGGGTAGAACAAGGTGCGGTTGAGGGAAATGCCAACTACGTTTATGTCGCACCGCAGCACTTCCGAAGCAGCATTCGCAAACCGGATTTGGTGGTGCCATTTGATTCAGTATCGCTGCGGGAAGGTGATGTAGATCGCTTTTTCATTAGTAAGTCGCAGGTACAGCTCAATCGCAAGCGGTATATCGCCGCATTGGAGTTGGTGCCTTCTTCGATGGGTATGATTCATCATGCGAATGGTCATTTGTTGTTGTATCCCGAAGGGACAAAGAAAAAGGGAGCGAGAACTACGGGCAAGATCGAGACTACACGAGGCGTGAATACAAAGTCCTTTGAGCAGTTAAATTTGCTGTTGGATGATGGTTCGGTGCCTATGCGTGTGCACTCGGCGTTTAATTATCTGCCAGGGGTTGAGGGCATTGAGTATCCTCCGGGGATTGGCGGGTACGAAGTTACCCGGGATTTTGCAGCGGTCATGAACGATGTGCATTACGGTCCGTCTGATACCAACCTCACCGACAAGCCCGTGTTGAATGTGTTTTTTACCGATGTTGCACCCAAGCGCGCAACGGGGGAATTGATGTTGGGAACCAATGGCGTAAGTAAAATTGTCCCCCCACTGGTGGTGCCCGCAAACAAAATCACTAAGCACAGCACGCGCTACACGATTGATGCGGATATTTCTGTCCTAACGATCAATCCGCATTTGCATCAATTGGGGAAGTCGTTCTGGGCATTTGCCATCAAGCCCAATGGCGACACCATTCATTTGATTCGTATTCCCCGATGGAACTTTAATTGGCAGTATTTTTATACTTTCAAAACGATGGTTAGAATACCTGCGGGTTCGGAAATTGTGGCTATTGCGGAGTTCGACAACACACGTGCTAACCCATACAATCCCAACAATCCACCCAAAACGGTGGCAGAGCGATGGGAGTTTGGTGGTGCGAGCATGCGGGCATCGGATGAAATGTTTCAGTTCATCCTGACATACACGGCTTATCAAAAAGGCGATGAAAGCATATCTTTGGAAAGAAAAAAGTCTAAACCATGACATCATTGGATAAAAGCAAGGGGTCATTTTCCCTCATAGAAGTGTTCACTGAAAAGGATCGTGCTTTGTTTCATCGGGTTTTGGATCAGGTGTATGCGCAGGACCCGGCCTTTATCTATCCGCTTGAGGCAGACGTGGAGGGTATATTTGATCCTGCAAAGAACAAATCCTTTCAAAGTGGGTCGGCCCGTAGATGGATACTCTTGGATACGGCCGGCCGGCCGGCCGGCCGTATCGCTGCGTTTTATACCCAGAAACCCAAATCAGGTAAGCGCGGAGGCATCGGTTTTTTTGAATGTATTGAAAATCGCGAAATGGCGATGGAGTTATGGAATACTGCGGAGGCATGGTTGGAGGAGGAGCAGTGTTTGACCATTGACGCACCCATTAATTTTGGCGATCGCGACAGTTTTTGGGGATTGCTGATAACAGCTGAAAACCCAGTATCATACAGAGAGAGTTATAATCCCACCTATTACCAAGCTTGGATACAGGAGCATGGTTATCAATTGGAAATTGAGCAGACTACTTACGACATTACCAATAATACCTTTAACTATGAGCGGTTTAGCAAAATTGCGGGTAGGGTAATGGCGAAGGAAAATTATCGCTTCGTATACTTGGACTATGGCAACCTGTCGAAGTTTTCAGCTGATTTTGTGCGAATCTACAACGAGGCCTGGGCCTTTCATGAAGATTTCGAACCCCTCACCCCCGAGGTGTTGAACAAACGCTTGAAAGAGGTAAAGCCCGCGATGCCATCAAATTTTGCTGTGTTTGCCTACGACAATGACCGTCCGATTGGCTTTTTTATCGCCATACTGGAAATCAACCAAGTATTTCAACGATTCAAAGGCAAGATGGGGATTTGGCAGCAGTTGCAGTTTCTGTGGCACAGAGGCAGTATCAATAAGGCGAAAGGGATTGTGTTTGGTGTAGTGCCCGACTATCATAATTTGGGGATTGAGACTGCGTTGATCATGAAATTTCACGAAGGGTTGAAAAATATGAAAAAGGTGAAAAGCATGGAATTGGCCTGGATTGGCGATTTTAATCCAAAGATGATCAGTATGTTAGAAAGCTTGGGCGCCACAAAGACCAAGATTCACCATACATATCGAAAAGAAATTTCTTAAAAAGATTTGATTTTTCGGTGTAGAGGTGTATTTTTGCACCTCCTTAAAACGAAAGAAAAAAGGAAATGATTCCGTAGCTCAGTTGGTAGAGCAATACACTTTTAATGTATGGGTCCTGGGTTCGAGTCCCAGCGGGATCACCACCAAAGCCTCAAAGAAATTTGAGGCTTTTTTTATGCGAATTTCTGATTTCGCCAACGCAGGATGGGTCCCTCAATAATCCAACCCATCAATAGTCCCAACAAGACCGACACCCCAACCGTACATAATCCAGCGCCTATGCCACCATAAACCCATCCCATCGCATCGAAAATGCCTAGCTTAACCAATAGGTTATCGGCAAACAAATGCCATAAATAAATGGAGTAGGAGTGTTTGCCAATGGTTGAAACCACACTTAAAGCCCTCCTTTTCGTCGCTGATGTGTGTTCACTGGACTTCCATCGCTGTAATTGCGATTCCCAACCCAAGCAAAGACAAAGCAATCCCCCATAACCCAAACAAACCACCGTCATGCCCCAAGTATTCATTGCATGAGATCCTGCCGAGAAAAAATACAAGGTTGCCAACGCAATCACAAAAACCGACGCAAACAGCCATCGCTTTGTGTTGAGCCAAGCTTGGAGCGACCCAAAATGATAAGCGTACGCCAAAATGATTCCTATCCAAATGCCATCAGCTCGCATATGGGTTGCACTGAAAGCAAACCAATTTTCGCCCCGATGAGGCCAACAATAGACAAATCTCAAGGCAATCAGCAAACAGAGTGACATTACTAGCAACAGCATCGTGCGGGACACGTTCATCGGAAAACCCCGTCGTTGCCATATCGCCAAAACCATCGCCATGATCAAGTAGAAATGTTCTTCCACCGAGAGCGACCAAGTATGCATCCACATTCCGTCGATATAACTTTGAAGGTAAAACACCTCGCTGATGATTTGTAGCCCCGTGATGCTGCGATCAGTGCACCAGGCAGCCAGCAGACTCACCAGCAGAAACAAGTAAAAACTGGGGTAGATTTTTAGGGCCCTTCGCACCAAGAAACGTCCAATCCGCATATTGCCTGTGTTTTTCAATTCGCCAAACATTAGACCGGAAACAAGAAAGCCAGAAATAACAAAAAACAGGTCCACACCGCTCCATCCCAATCGATGCCATAAGCCACTGGAAAAACTGTGTCGACCCAAAACCAACAAAATCGCCAAAGCCCTAAGCAGGTCTAACGAAACCTTATGTCGAACTGTGTCTGAGGGATTCATTCTGTGGATTTTTGTACCCATTGGGCCAAAGATAGCGACTTATCTGCCCGGACCGCCCATACCCGGCATGCCATGCATTGGCATTCCCGCAGGAGGCATACCACCTGGGAACATCATTTTCATGTCTTTGCCGTCCTCGCCCTTGCCATTGAACTTTCTCAACTTGTAGGTAAAAGTGAGCATCACATAGCGATTCAATACCTTTGTTTTTACGTCTTCGAAGTAGGTTTGTGTTACGTTTCGCTGAATGCTGCGGTTTTGATTCAACAAATCATAGCCAGTGATTCGCAATTCCCCCGCATTGTTTTTCAAAAACTTGTAACCCAGTCCGGCATTCCACAAATAATACGATTGGTTGAATGAACTGGATAAGCCCGAAAATGCTTGATAGGTAACATCAGAATTCAAAACCCACTTTTTGTTGGGCATGAAATTCATCGCCGCCCGAGCGTTATAACTCATATAGGTTTGGTTGTTGCCAAGCTGTATGCTGTTGATGACCTGACTGTAACTCACATTGCCGCTCATGTTGAAGTCGATTTTCTCTGAAATGTTGCTGGATAAAACCAGGCCTGCATTGGCACTGGGGTTTGTGGCCATATTGGTTTTCGCCAAGTTGTTGCCCAGCTGAATCATGCTAGGAATGTGCGATACGGTGATGCCCGCATTGGAATTGATGTTCAGCTTTTTGATGGTTTTACCCCAACTGCCAAACATCCGCAAATTGTAATAGCCATTCATGTTGATGGGTAAAGTGATTTGCGCACCGGGTGATAAAAAAATACTATCGTTGAGGCTATAGCTGCCATCCACCGCGCCGTTATTTCCTGCGAGTGTGGTATTGTTCAATTGGATCCAAAGCGGGGTGGATTGGCCCAATATGGTTTTACTGGAAATGTAATTGTTGCTAAACTGGGCGTTGATCATGAAAAACTGGTTTCTGCCCGTTTCTGGGGTTACACTGAAAAATCGCATAAAAAAGCTATGCTGATAATCCTGCACCAACAAGGGGTTTCCCGTGCTCAATTGCATCACATTGTTGTTGTTGGTAACCGGTTGTAACTGGTCAATACTGGGAGCATTGTTTGAAGTTGAGTAGTTCAATCGCAAGTTTTTCTTGCTACCCATGTTGTACCTGGCTTGAATGCCGGGCAACAGAGAGGTGAACTGTCGTTGCAATTCTGCTGACTTGGGCAAACTCAATGAACCATTCAACTGCGCGATTTGTGCGTCTAAACTGGCCGTTACATTCCATTTGTAGGTTTGATATCGATAAGAAACCCCCATTTTGTTGGAGTTGTATCCGTTCACAAACTTGCTGGAAAAGAGGGTGTCTAACAGGATGTATTGACCGCTCAACGCATCGTACAAATTGGCCAATCGATCGGTGTTGTTTTGATTGATGTTCGTGGCGATGGTGGCTGCCAAATAGTGGTTGCTGTCCAAACTCTCCGTAAATGTCAAATTACCCGAAAACGTTTGATTGAGCTTGTCGATGCTGGTTTTTTGGTCCCGCTTGGTGTCTACACCCATCCAAGTGTTGGTGTTTTGTAACAACGTGTATCCGGACTGACCGTTGATGCCGGGATTGGCTTCCACCGATAAAGTGCGTCCTTTTTTGGGATAGGCATGTCTCCACAATACGCTCAAATTGCTCCGAATTCCAGTAGTTTCGGTATTGTTCAAGTTGGATAAATTGCTGATGGTTAGTCCAGAACCATTGAAAGTAATTGCGTGCAGTGGATTCAGCACAGCATTCTGTTGTAGCGATGCTCGTGAATCAATGATCAACGAGTTGCTCGAGTCCAATTTGATGGTGAAACGGGCGTTAAAACGGTGACTGTTGTTGTTGGTGTTGTTGTTATTGGTATCCAAATAACCCAGTTGCGTGGGCGAAGTGGGATCACCCGTGATATAAGTTCTGTTTGTGTTGTAATCGTTGTTGTTGATGGTTTTATTGAAAAAATAACTGCCCGATACTTCCGTGGATTTGCTCCATTGGTCGCTGTAGTTCAATCCAATAGCCCTGGTGGTTGTAATGCCCGATTGGTTCCCGGTAAAAAAGTTGGCCGCTCCACCCATGCCACCCATACCCATTCTACCCATACCGCCGCCGCCACCTGAATTGCCACCGCGGCTTCCGCCGCCCATGCCACCCACCAAATCTTCAAACGAGAAGTTCTGTTCGTTGATGTTGTTGGTTTGACTCAAGAACGACAGTCTGCGATTGCCTTTGAATGAATTGATGGTGATGCCACCTTTGTATTTATTGATATCGCTTTCGCTGCTGGTTTCGATTGCCCGACCATAACCGGCAAATCCCCGACCAAACAATCCGTTTCTGAACTGCGATTTGGTCACGATGTTCATGGTTTTTACGGTGTTACCATCGTCGATCCCGGAAAACAGACTCTGTTCGCTCTTGCCGTCATAAATTTGGATTTTATTCACCACGTCTGCAGGCAAATTCTTCAGTGCCGCATTGGGATCATCGCCAAAAAAAGGTTTTCCATCAACCAGCACCTTCTTTACTTGCTCGCCTTGCGCTTGAACCTGTCCGTTAGAAGAAGTCACACCGGGCATTTTCGTTACCAAATCTTCCGCCGTTGCATCGGGATTCACTTTGAAGCTGCCGGCGTTCATCTCGGTGGTATCGCCTTTCACGGTAACCGCTTGCACTTTAATGATCGCGGCTTCCATGGGAATGATTTCGTTTACCAAGGTCAAGGTTGGCAGCGTAATGTCGAAGGAATTGGTTTCTGCAAGCTTAGAGAAATTGACATAATCATGCAGGTTGATCCAACGCTGCGCTTTTGTGCCGTTACTATGCGTGGCAACGATCAAGAAGGTGAGGGCCTTGCTCTTGGGGTTGCTCATGGCAGCGCGCAAAAACATGAAATCTTGTGGATTTTGTGGGTTACCAAACGGAAACAACGGAATACGAAAAGCATACTTTCCCAAAGAATCGGTTTGAGCAAAGCCGTTGTTGGGCAAATAAACATCGCCATCTTCGTATCTGCGCTTAATAGGTCGGAAAGCTTGCTCGTCTGCGCTACTCAATGCACCATTGAAAATGCCTACATTTTTCCCGATCGATGCGGTATCGTTGGGGATCCACAGCGAGATAATTGCACCAGCCGCACCTGCAGTACTGAGATTTTTATCATCGAATTGCAGCTGCAAACACTGACCGCTCGCCATGATTTTGATGCCCCCACGGTTGTTGGCCCGGGATTCGATTTGCTGCGCCTGAATTGCGGTAACAAAGCAAAGAAATGCGCTAAATAGTAGGAAGGAGCGAAATAATGAACGTGGGCGAAGCATAAAATACAAATATCGCCAATTTGTACCGCTTTTGGGGGGATTTGCGTTACTGTACGCGCAATATTCGACCAACAGCAATGTTGTTGCTTCTCAGGCCGTTTAATCGCTTCAGGGTGTCAACGCCTATGCCATAGTTCCGTGAAATGGAATACAACGTTTCTCCAGATTTCACCTTGTGATAAATGATCTTTGGTTTCGCCGTTTCTGACTTTGGCAGGGGTTTCTTGGGCGCAGGCGTTTGCAAGCTATCTTGCGTTTTGGGATTGTCCTTGATCGCAGTAACTGCAGGACCCGAAGTTCCGTCGGCATCCGCGCTATCTTTCATCTCCAATGTTTGGATTGGGTCAGATTTGGTCGCGATACTCAGTTTGCCCACTTTCAAGCGTGTGCCAGCGGAAATGTTGTAATTCCTCAAGTGGTTCCATTCCTTGAGTTGTGCCACCGTGATGCCATATCTTAGAGCGATGCGGTAAGCGGTTTCGCCTCGTCGCACCACATGATATCGCCAAACTTCAGAAACTACCACATTCTTTGACAGGGTATCGCGGGTTCTAAAGGCCAGGCGTTTGCTGCTGTCTTCAGGGATCACGAACTGACGGTACCCGTTGTTGTATCGGGTTTGTGTGTGTTCCCATGCCCGAGCATACAGATGTCCTTTGAGTTGGTTGCCGGCCTCTTGCAGGTGCATCCCATCAACCATGAATAATTGCTGATCAGACCAATATTGTGCTGCGTATTTTCCACCTGCGATGCGATACCAATCATAGTAAGCCACTTTTTCGGCTTTACACAGGGCGATAATGGCTTGTTCGAATTTCTCAAAGCTAAGTTGGGTGCGTCCGCCACGAACTCCATCTTGCGGGATAACCACCACGATTTTGGTCGATGGCAGGGTTTCTTTTAAACTTAATATGCTTCTGTGCAATGGCTCCAAGTTGATGGCTTGGTCATCATTGGTTCGGTAATTGTCGTGCGTGCCAAAATCCAAGAACACAAGGTCGGGCGATAGCAGGGTAACTTGCTGTTTGAACAATTCCAACTCGTTGAATTGTGCATATCCACATCCGCGCATGGCAATGCTGTGAAGGTTGCCTTGGCGAGAGTTTGTGAGCGACACCCCATATAAAACGAAGGATTTCTGGGTGGAAATGACTTGTTTGAATTGAATCAGAATTTCTTTGGTGCCCGGGGGAACGGTAAACTCAACAAAGGGCGTGTTTTTATATGTGATAGATGCGGGGAATTCTTTTTTGGATAAAATGGATGCAGTTCCATCCGATTTTCTACCACCCAGACAGGAGATGACAACATCAAAATGGTGTTCACTGCGCTCACAATACATCGCAAATCGATCGATGCCTTTGGAGAATTGCGCGGGAATATCAACGGTTAAACTCGATCGCCAATCATCGGTTTTAGCTGCATAGCCCGTAATCCCTGAGGGAATCAGTCGCTGCGACTCAACAGGCGAAGCATAGGTCCAAAATCCGGTGTGTTTGGTGTCAACCAAGGGTGTGATGGCCTGGTTGATCAAACAACCTGGGAAAAATAGGCCCGGACCGCGGAGTTTGCCAAGTAGTTCATCGCCCAACGGATCGGCGATATCAGCGACCAGTTCATCGCCTACATGCAATATATCAAAACCGCTGGAAGTTTTTAGTCCCAACTGTTCCACCAAACTGCCCATTACAGAGGCTTGATGGGATTGGAACAGGTTTACCGTGGTATCGAGAAAGGGAAGTGCGCTTGGTTGGCTGATTTGCTGGGGCGATTGCGCGTGTGCATTCAACAAGAACGAGGAAACAATGCCAAACAGCAGGCCCTTTTTGCGCATAATTCCCGTGCTTATCCTTGGTCTAACACGGCTTTAACCAACGCATTGGCGGTTTTTGGGTCGGCTTTTCCTTTGGAGCGTTTCATTACTTCACCCACAAATAAGCCCAATAGACCCACTTTGCCCGCGCGATATTCGGCGACTTTATCGGGGAATTCCGCCAAAACAGCTTGTACCAAACCATCGATGAAAGAAGTATCGGTGATGTTGGCCAATCCCAAAGAAGCCACCAATTCTTCTGGTGTGGCGTTAGGGTTCTGGGTCAGCGCAGGGAATAGCTGCTGTGTAGCGGCGGTGTGGCTGATTTTATTGGCTTCGATCAATTCAATGATGCCTGCAATTTGTGCGGGTGACAACACAAAATCTTCCATGCCCAAGGCATTTTCGTTTAGGTATCCGCGAACCGGTCCGGCTATCCAGTTGGATGCTTGCTTGTATTTGGGGGTGCAATGCACCACGGCCTCGAAATAGAGTGCGCTGTGCTTGTCGTCGACCAGTACCGAGGCATCGTAATCGCTCAGTCCGTATTGTTCGGTAAATCGAGTGTAAAGGGTTGCTGGCAATTCAGGCATCGTTGCACGAACCGCTTCTAGGTATTCTTGGGTAACGATGGTGGGTGGTAAGTCGGGCTCTGGGAAGTAGCGATAGTCGTTTACAGCTTCTTTTTTACGCATGCTGAAGGTGCTACCGTTTAAGCCATTGAATCCACGGGTTTCACCATCTACAGTTCCACCTGACAGTAGGACTTCGGTTTGACGTTTGATTTCGAAATCGATGGCGCGTTTCACATTGGAAATGGAGTTCATGTTTTTGACTTCTACTTTGGTTCCAAATGTGTTGCTGCCTTTGGGCATAATGGAGATATTGGCATCGCATCGCAAACTACCTTCTTCCATATTACCGTCGCAGATTTCGAGGTATCGCACCAATCGACGGATTTCAGTAACAAAGGCGTAGGCTTCTTCGCCGGTTTTGATATCAGGTTCAGTCACTACTTCGATGAGGGCGGTGCCTGCGCGATTATAGTCGACCAATGTATCGTTTAGGTCTTGATCATGCATGCTTTTCCCGGTATCTTCCTCCATGTGAATGCGGGTAAGGCGTATGTCTTTGCTAGATCCATCGGCGAGTTTGATACGCACTGATCCGTTGTTACACAGTGGGGTGTCGAACTGGGTAATCTGGTATCCTTTTGGCAAATCGGCGTAGAAGTAATTTTTTCTCGCATATCGATTGACGCGACGGATATCGCAGTTGAGTGCCAAGCCCATTTTGATGGCATTGTCGATGGCCGCTTTGTTATGCATTGGCAAGGTGCCAGGATGTCCCAAACTAATCGGACTTACCTGGGTATTGGGCAATGCGCCATATTCGGTACTATCTGCAGAGAATGCCTTACTTTTTGTTTGCAACTGCACGTGAATTTCTAGACCGATAACCGCCTCGAATTGTGTTTCCATACTTAGTTCCACAAAGATAACAAAACCTGTTTGTCAATAGGCGGTGTGTTTTCCACCAAATCAGACTTACCTTTGACGGAGGCAGTCCGTTCTATCGATTCGTAAAAGCGAATAGGAAAGTCCGGGCAACACAGGGTACCGCACTTCCTAACAGGAAGGCGCTTCGGACTTCGGTTTGGGGCGACAGACAGTGTCACAGAAAACTATACCGCCACCTTAGGGTGGTAAGGGTGAAAAAGTGGGGTAAGAGCCCACTCGTTCAGCAGCGATGTTGAATTGGGACAAACCTTGCGGGTTGAAAGGTCAAATAAACCTGGATTAAAGGGCGACCCGCTTTATTGCGCAAGCGAGCCAGGAGGGTAGACCGATGGAGGTGCAGCGTGAGTTGCATCCTAGATCAATGATAGAAGCTCCACGAAAGGGGAGAACAGAACCCGGCTTACAGGACTGCCTTTTTTAATTTTTTTTGTAATTCTACTTGACGGATTAATTCCTTTGCCTTACTTTTGCACCACGGTTGAGAAATCAAACGTCATGCGAGAATAGCTCAGTTGGTAGAGCACAACCTTGCCAAGGTTGGGGTCGCGAGTTCGAGTCTCGTTTCTCGCTCTAAGAGCACACAAAAGCCCCGGAAACGGGGCTTTTCTTTTTTACAATTTGTTCGAGAATGGTTAGAGGATTGAAACAAATGGCATTCAGCGAATTGGGTGTCGAATTTCCAAATATTGGAATGGGTTAAAACGAAGAAGGGCCGCTCATTGAGCGGCCCTTCTTTATACATAGTGGCAGAGAAATTATCTTCTGCGTTTGGTCTTTTTATCGATACCAGAACTTGGCAAGCCGTTGTATTTCTTCTTGCTGTTTCCTACTGGTGAACCAATGCGAATCATTGCACAACGGAATCCGATGTTTGATTGGCTTTGTTTTTCATCCAAGTAACGACGGGTACCAGGAGATGCCCAATATACGCGATCGTTCCAAGATGCACCTTTGTAAACACGGGCTTTGTTGTTTACCAATGAGGTAACGCCGTATTCGTAGGTCATATCACCGTTATTGTAGTTCTCTTCGTCTTTGAAACCGATGTTATCCGCTTTTTTGTAGTTACGACGGTTCACGTTCTCACGCTCAGTTACGTCGCGGTACTGCAAACGACCCAAAGAATCTTTCTGTTCGATTACACCGTATTGATCCAAAACCAATGTTTTGTATACGTTGCCACGGAATGGCATGAATGCATCGAAATCTTCTTGTGACAAAGGACGGTAAACATCCATGGTCCACTCGGCCACGTTGCCTTCCATGTTATACAAACCGTAGGCGTTTGGCCAGTAAGAATAAACTTGGGTAGGTACGAAACCACCGTCGTTCAATGGACCACCAGCAACTCCACCGAAGTCACCTTTACCCACCATGGCGTTCAAACGAATCTTACCACGATCTTTTTCTTTCTCTTCTTTGATACGAATGGTGTAATCGTTCCAACCGTAGATTTTCTTTTGCTCTACGTTGTTGAAGTTAACATCACCAATGTTGGCTTGTGCAGCGTATTCCCACTCAGCTTCTGTAGGCAAACGGTATTCAGGCAACAAAATACCATCTTCCATATTTACCTTGAAACGCTTTTGGTCTTTCTTCTTCTTTTTGCTGTAGTCATTCAAGGGTTTTTTACCCTTTTTGATGAAATCATACTGTCCGGCCAAGTAAGTTCTGGTGTGGAACGTATTATCATCGTTTGCATCGGTAACAACATCGTATTTGATGATGCCTTCACGATCCAAGATGGTTTCGTTCACACGTTCAGTTCTCCACTGGGCAAACTCAGAAGCTTGTTGCCAGTTTACACCAACCACCGGATAATCTTTGTACGATGGGTGACGGAAGTAGTACTCAACGAAAGGTTCGTTGAATGCCAACTTGCTTCTCCAACACAAAGAATCGGGTAGGGCACGCTGATAAACTTCGGGATAGCTGATGTAAGTACGCATCAACCAATACACGTATTCACGGTATTGAAGGTTGCTAACTTCCACTTCATCCATGTAGAAAGAATTTACAGTAACGGTTCTTTCAGCATTGTTGTTGTCGAATTGAAGATCCTTTTCAGTAGAACCCATGGTGAATGATCCACCTTCTACCAAAACCAATCCTGGTCCAGTTTCTTGTCCTCTGTATTTGGGATTGGCAAAACCACCCCATTTGGGACTGTTGTAGGCCTGACCTGTGGTCTTGCTTACATTCTTAGGACCGCAGGCGCTTGCGGCAACCATGGCTGCCACTGCCCAAATCCAAGTGCGATTTTTAACTAACACGGTTTGCATTCTTTGTTTTTAATAACGACAGATTGTGTGTATTATTTGCAAATATATATTTTTTTCCAACATTACCAACAAAAAAGCCCAAGAGAACTTGGGCTTTTTGCAAATATATTGTGAGGAAAATTGAGCAACTTTAAAATTCTGGACAACGCAAGGGTTTGAATGGCGTTCTTCCAGGAGGTACACACCAGTCAATGGTGGCACTTACTTCGTGTGAAGATGGAATCGCACTTCTACCATCGCTCACAGTAAAGTCATAGCTGTAACCAAATTTGAAGCGGTTCTTTCTAAATCCAACCAACATGATGATCGCATCTGAGTTTTTGAAAGCACCAAATGTTTGACGGAACCACAAACCTGTAACCAAAGGACCTTTGTTGGCGTAGAAACCCAAGTTCAACTGCGTGAAGTTTCTTTGCTTCATGAACAAGGCGTTGGGTGAGAAGGTGTTTTCTTCGAAACGACTGCGGGTCAATGGAATCACTGCACCGGTATGAACGGTCATGCGCATCGGTTGAACCTCGTCAGGGTTGTTGTAGAAACTCCAGTTTGGCTCAATGATATTGTGAGCGGCAAAGCCCATGTAGAATTTGCTTGAATACATTACCCATCCTGCGTTGAAGTTGGGGTAGTTTTTGTTCAAACTCGCAGGTTGCTGTTCGCCAGTTGGCAATACAAAGCCCTGAGTAGGGTTGATTTCGTCGGCAAAGTCCAAGTTGTTCCAGTTGATAGACTTCATGGTCAATGAACCCTGCAAACCAAAACGCATGTAGATTCTACCGCGATCCAACGGCAATAAATAACTATATACTCCACTAATGGTAGTTGATGTTAACAACCCAGAACCTGCAATGTCGTGAAATACCATCGCACCCAATCCACCGCCTACACTTGGAATGTGCTGATCCCAAGATGCACAAAAAGAACGGAACGTTCCTGGCAAGTTGGGCCACTGGTTGCGATAGTTGGTAGCGAATCTTCCCGCTGCACCATAAGCACAAACGGCAGATCCTGCCAATGCTGGGTTGGTATAAACAGGAGAGGCGTAGAACTGAGAAAGCTCCGGATCCTGGGCCTGTACAGTGAGAGCAACACTCCCAAGCAAGCCAAGACTAAGTACGCGTAATATTCTTTTCATGTGGTACGTCTAACAAACTTACAAATAAAAACGAATCAACGCACAAATTATTGATTTAATCAACAAAGTTTCTAAATTTTATCGATTTCGTAGAGACGATGACAATATCATGACATTTAATATCCACGATTTTTAGTACTTTTACGTTTTATTCATGGTGAAAAAAATCAGTCTCTATCTTCTGCTGACCATCAGTTGTTTGTCCCAATTGGTTCAAGCTCAATCTTTCTTGAGCCAAGGGAAATGGTTGCAAATAGAAATCGGCAAATCGGGGATGTATAAAATAACCAAAGCCGAATTGTTGGCCATGGGTTTAGATGTTTCAGGTACAGACCCAAGAAATTTTCAGTTATATGGCATCCAAGGCCTGGGTTTGAGTGAAACCAATGGTGCGCTGATCCGTCAGCAAGCACCCCAAATCGCCTGCGAAATACAAGGCGAGTCAGACGGAACCTGGGACGACGGTGATGCAGTATACTTTTATGCGCAAGCTGCCAAAGACTGGGAGTTTAACCAAGTAGAATATCAGCACGCCAACAATTTTTATTCGAGCAAAACGCGTTTTATCATCGGCCAAGGTACATCGCCCGGCCTAAGGGTACAAGCACAAAAAACAGCCCTTGGCGCCATGAATACCACCTTCAAAGGAACACAATCCTATTGGTTTCACGACAGTGATATTGTGAATCCTGCTTCCATGGGTCGACAGTGGTTTGGTGAACGATTGGGCAATGAGACATTACAAAGATCCTTTTCTAAATACATCCCAGCTACCGGCACTGACTCGCTGGAGGTAACATTCCAAGTGGCCTCTTTCGTTACCGAGGATACCGGTTCATTGATCGTTACCGTGAACGGTCAACCCACGCGATTCTCGTTGCGTGCAATCGGCGGATCCTACGAGCCTTATTACCTGTTGAAAGGGAAATTGAAAGTGATGGCCAGCGGAAACAACTTTGCCATCAATTTTAAACTCAACCGCCCAAACACCAAATCTTATGTTTTGGTTGATTGGTTTGAAGTGAAAAAATGGGAGTCAACCAACATCGCTGTATCGGCTACTGGCTTTATTCGAAACAACGAACTGGCCATGTACAACCAAAATGCCTATTTTGAGTTTGCGCCTTCGTTGACTGCCGGACTTCAGATATGGAATGTATCGGAATCTTGGCAACCCAAACGCATGAATGTGGAGGACATCGGCAATGGAAACCGTAGATTGGCAATTGCCAAAGAGGAGGACCATCATACGTTCATCGCCTTCGACAAAAATGCCAGCGACTTGCTCAAACCGGTGGCCAAGCAATTGATGTCAAATCAAAACAAAGCGTTTGAGTCGCCCGCGGAATTGATCATCATCACCCATCCCAATTTCATGGAAGCGGCCAAAGAGTTGGCAGAATTTCGTGGAAAGAATCCCGGATACGTGGTACAAGTAGTAACACCTGAGGATGTTTACAATGAATTTTCTGCCGGACAGCAAGATTTGGTAGCATTGCGGGATTTTATTCGTTGGCGCAAGAAATTTGGCGATGCATCGGGTAAGCCATTGAAATATGTCACTTTGTTTGGGGCGGCCTCTTTTGACATGCAGGATCGAGTGGCAAACAATACCAACTTTATTCCCATTTATCAGTCGACAGGTAGCAGCGGTGCTGGCTCTTTTTGCTTGGATGATTTCTTGTGCTTTTTGGATTCCAATCAGGGCGATCCGATGCAAGTGAAAAGCAAAATGGGTGTTTCTATCGGACGAATTCCGGCCAGAACCCTTGAGGAAGCCAAAGGCGTTGTGGCGAAAATACGCAGATATAGCGATCCCAAGTCGTTAGGTCCATGGCGCACCAACATCGCGTTTGCCTGTGATGATGTGGACGAGGGTTGGGAAACAGAGTTTGTGGTAGAATCGGAAAATAATGCCAATTATATCAATCAGTTTTTCCCGTATTTGAACGTCAATAAATTATACGCCGACGCATTTCCTCAGTCAACTACGGGCAATAATGAAAAGTACCCCGAAATGAGCGCTGCCATCAATCGTACGATCAATGACGGTGCGTTGTTTTTGAATTATCAAGGACATGGGGGTTTGAAGGGATGGGCACAAGAATCCATGTTGGATATTCCCATGATTAATGGTTGGAACAATGCCTATAAAATGCCCATTTTGTTCACGGCAACCTGCGAATTCAGTGCATTTGATGACCCCAAGGTACAAAGTGCCGGTGAGTTGTCGTTGCTGAATCCCAAAGGCGGGGCCATCGCCCTGATGAGTACCACCCGATTGGTGTATGTGAGTGGGAATACGCAGATTAATCGTGACTTTTGGACAAACTACGGATTTCCGAAACCCAATGAACCGATACCCACTTTGGGCGATGTATATCAACGGATGAAAAACCGTCCGAGTTATACCACCGAAGACAATAAGTTTGCGTTACTGGGCGATGCGAGTATGCCCATTGCCTTTCCCAAGCACTTGATACAAATTGATACAGTGCAAGGAAAACATATCAGCGCTTTTCGCGATACCATCAAAGCGTTTTCTGTGGTTCATCTGAAAGGCCATGTGAACGAGCGATTGGTGGGGGAGTTTAGTACCTTCAACGGTACCATGTGGGTGAAGATTTTCGATAAGCCCCTGCAAAAATTTACGTTGGATAACGATCGACAAGCGAAGCCAGTGGCATTTTCTGAGTTATCGGGTATTTTATTCAACGGACAAGTGACCGTAAAAAACGGTCGGTTCGAATTGGTGTTTTCTGTACCCAAGGACATCGCCTATAACTATGGAATTGGCGTGGCGAAGTTTTATGCGCACAACGGCGAAACCGATGCCGCTGGTTCTTGGCAATTTTTCATCGGCGGCAGTGAAACCCTTCAGAACGTGGATACAGATGGACCGTCGATCCAAGCATATATGCAGGATACAACCTTTGTGGATGGCGGAAAAGTGGCCAGGGATGTAGACTTTGTGGCGAGAATTTTTGATAAAGATGGAATCAATGCCACGGGTGCAGGTATCGGAAGGGATATGCAGTTGATCATCGACGAAGGAACCGAAAACCAGCGCAGTTTTGTGCTAAACGATTATTTTAGCTACGATGTAAACAGCTACACGCGCGGAACCGTGAGATTTCCCATGTCGGACTTGCAGCCGGGGAAACACACCTTCACTTGTAAGGCATGGGATATTTACAATAACCCAGGAAAAGGTTTGGTTACTTGTTTGGTGATTCCACCAAGGACGTTGGAAATAACAAAATCTGCGGCTTACCCTGTGCCGTTCCAAGATGAATTGCATGTTTGGGTACAACATACCTTGCCAGGAGAAAATTTGACGGTGAAATGGAAAATTATGGATGCACAAGGCCGGGTGATTGCTGATGGTGATAGTTTTCATGAATCGGCTCCTGCGAAATTGACCGTGATTGATTGGGATGGAAAAACCCAAAATGGCGCGGAAATACAGGGCGGCGTGTTCTTTTATCAGGTGATTGTATTGACTGAAGACGGACTGGAAAATACGGTTGGCGGAAAGTTCGTTAAATCACAATGATTTTGAATTTCTTTCGTTAAATTACAATATCTTGCTTACTTCATTAGGATGCACAAATTCGAAATCATATTTTTGCCATTACGCGTTATGAAAAAAACAGCAGCCATTGCTATATTCTCTATCACAGCTTGGGTTTCTTTGAAAGCCCAAAATAATTCCCTGACCAAGAACCAGTTGGCGGGACAATTGAATACCGTTACCACGATGGTGCCTTTTTTGACCATCACGCCAGACAGTAGGTCTGCGTCAATGGGAGATGTGGGCGTTGCTCTTTTCAATCCTGATGCCAATAGCGGATGCTGGAACATGGCCAATTTGGTGCATGCAACCAACAAAACAGGGTTTTCATTGTCTTATGCCCCATGGTTGCGTCAGTTGGTAGACGATGTAGGATTTTCTTATTTGTCGGGATATGCCAAGGTAGGAAAGGGCTCAGCGGTTTTCGGTTCAATGCGTTATTTCTCTTTGGGTAATATTCAATTCACCGATTTCGAGGGTAACCCAACCGGTAATTTCAACCCCAATGAATTTGCTTTCGATGGTGGTTACGCAACCCAATTTAACAACAATTTTTCAATGGGTGTAAACCTTCGTTTCATTTACAGTAACCTGACTGGAAACCGTGCTTTCAATGGTATTGATTACAAAGCAGCGACCGGTGCCGCAGGGGATGTGAACTTGTTGTACAAAACAGAAGTGAAAAATGCCAAAGGGGGATTTGATAAGTTGCAGTTCGGTTTGAACATGCAGAATATCGGTTCAAAAATGACGTATTCCTCTAAAGAAAAGCGCGATTTCATCCCTACCAATTTGAAATTGGGTGCTGGGTATAGCCACAAGATTGATGACTACAATACCATTAATGTGTATGCCGATATCAATAAATTGATGGTGCCCACACGTCCTTATTACTTGGTGTCTTACGACGGTGAAGATTCACTGATTAATGGCGTTCGTCAGTTTAATGGTATCGATCCCAATGTGAATACCATTCAGGGGATGATTCAATCATTCTACGACGCTCCAGGTGGTTTCAAAGAAGAAGCGAAAGAATACAACTTTAGTTTGGGTACAGAATACATCTACAACGATCAATTTGTGATTCGTGCGGGTGCATTTTACGAAGCGAAGACCAAAGGGGGTCGTCAATATGGTACCATCGGAATTGGATTGAAATACAATACTTTCACCATCGATGCGGCCTATTTGGTGCCTTTTGCAAACCGTCACCCTTTGCAAAACCAAATGCGTTTCTCTTTGCTGTTTGATATGTCCGCATTGCGCGACAGTCCCTCCGCCAATTAATTCCAATCTTTTTCTTCGGCATTCGGGTGGTGAGATGTAAATTTGCCCACTATGGATTCACGCAGAAATACACTCATTCAAAAACGCGAAGAAGCGGCATTGGGTGGTGGTCAAGCTAGGATTGATTCACAACACAAAAAAGGCAAACTCACAGCCCGTGAGCGCATACAATTGTTACTCGATGAGGGTACCTTTTGTGAGATAGGTGCATTTGTTACCCATCGCAGTACCGATTTCGGCATGGAGAAACAACAGTTTCTTGGCGATGGTGTTGTTACAGGATATGGCAAAGTCAATGGAAGAACGGTGTACGTTTTTTCGCAGGATTTCACGGTTTTTGGTGGCTCATTGAGCGAAACCCATGCAGAGAAGATCTGTAAAATCATGGACATGGCGTTGGCCAACGGCGCACCTGTTATTGGCATGAATGATTCTGGTGGGGCGCGAATTCAGGAGGGTGTTGTATCCCTGGGTGGTTATGCAGACATTTTTTATCGCAACGTACAAAGCAGCGGTGTAATTCCTCAACTATCGGCCATCATGGGTCCTTGTGCTGGAGGTGCTGTTTATTCTCCCGCACTGACCGATTTTATTTTCATGGTAGAGAATACCAGTTATATGTTTGTTACCGGTCCGAACGTTGTGAAGACCGTAACCAACGAAGATGTAAGCAGTGAGGATTTAGGTGGTGCATCGGTGCATGGATCAAAAAGTGGGGTTGCTCATTTTACCATGGCCAATGAAGTGATGTGCATTCAAAACTTGCGCAAGTTGTTGAGCTGTGTTCCCCAAAATTGTGAGGAAAAAGCCCCCGCATTGCCCTATACTATTGGCAATGAGAAAAGGGATGTGTTGAAGGATATCGTTCCGGAGAATCCCAATCAACCTTACGACATGAAGGAAGTAATTCAAGGGGTGGTGGATGCAGATAGTTTCATGGAGGTGCATGGTTCATATGCTGAGAATATTGTGGTGGGTTTTGCGCGTTTGGCGGGTAAGAGTATCGGGGTAGTGGCCAACCAACCTGCTTTTTTGGCTGGCGTTTTGGATGTGCATAGTTCTCAGAAAGCAGCGCGATTTGTACGTTTTTGCGATGCCTTCAACATTCCCTTGTTGGTATTTGAAGATGTTCCTGGATTTTTGCCAGGTACGGACCAAGAATGGAACGCGATTATCACCAATGGAGCGAAGTTGTTGTATGCCTTTAGTGAAGCAACCGTTCCCAGAATTACCGTGATAACCCGTAAAGCCTATGGCGGTGCGTACGATGTGATGAATAGCAAACACATTGGTGCTGATATGAACTTTGCGTGGCCAACCGCAGAAATCGCGGTGATGGGTGCCAAGGGTGCTGCAGAGATTATTTTCAAACGCGACATTGATGCGGCTGCAGATCGCGATGTTGCATGGAAAGAGAAAGAAAAGGAATACGGTGATTTGTTCGCAAATCCATACAGGGCGGCTGCTCGAGGTTTCATTGATGAGGTGATTTTGCCTGAGGAAACCCGTGAGCGACTCATACAAGCATTTGATATGCTTCAAAACAAAGTCAAGAACAATCCTAAAAAGAAACATGGTAATATTCCGTTGTAATCCTATGAAAAACAATCAAAAATTCACTTTGATGGCGTTGGCGCTGATGGCCTTCGTTATGCCAGCGAAAGCTCAAGAACAGGTAGCAGAAGCGCCTAAATTGGATAAAAACACGGTCGTGTTGGGTGTAGGTGCTTTGAACGCAACGTATTTACTTGTAAATGCGTTGGATCAAGTACAACTGTCCGATACCAGTTTTTTTGCCAGTATCACCCAGAACTCAACCAAGCCCTTGTATTTCATCAAATATGAATACAAGTTGGGAAGAAGACACACATTGGGTGCCAATTTTGCCAATAGCGGATTTACCGTTGGCGGTTTGGTGCGCGATTCATTCTTTTTGAATGATTTAGGTGTTTTGACCCAAACCAGTTTGGATTTTACTTATACATCTCGGAGCTTGAATTTTAGGTACAATTATATCTTTAATCCGAATGCTGCTGTGAAAGTATACTGGGGACTTGGTGTAGGAGTGCGTGGTAATTCAATCAAGGTGAAAACAAACAATAAAGAGTTGGGTCAGTTTTTAGACCTTCCTGGATTTAATTTGGCCAGTGCACCTTCCTTGGGATTTGAGAGTACATTGGGCATCAGAAGTGATATCGTTGAGAATATTGGTTGGTATTCTGAATTGGGAATCGCGAAAGGGTTTTTCCAATGCGGACTTACCTACCGTTTTTAATTGCCGAAAATCGTAAAAACGTCCAAATCGGATGAAAAATGGGGTGTTTTTGAGAAAAAACACCCCATTTTTTGATATTTTTGGTCGATTTTGGCAAAATATGGTTTTCTTTGTGCCTTTAACTTAAACCTAACTTATGGACATAAAAGAGATTCAAGCGCTGATTAAATTTGTATCAACTGCCGGTGTTGATGAGGTAGAAATCAATCAAAAAGATTTCAAATTGCTCATCAAGAAGAACCCAGCACAAATCACCACCGCACAATATACCCCTGTTGCAGTTCAAGCGGCTCCCGTAGCTGCGGCACCTGTGGCAGCAGCAATTCCTGCAGCGCCCGCTGCAGCGGCTGAGCCAAAGGCAGACAATTTGATTACCATCAAATCGCCCATGGTTGGTACGTTCTACCGCACACCCAATCCAGAATCTCCTTCATTTGTGAATGTGGGCGACGATGTAAAGCCAGGTAAAGTGGTTTGTATCATTGAGGCAATGAAGTTGTTCAACGAAATTGAAAGCGAAATCAGTGGTAAAATCGTAAAAGTATTGGTTGAAAACGCAACGCCTGTGGAATACGACCAACCTTTGTTCTTGGTTGAACCCGCCTAATACTGCTTATTATGTTTAAGAAACTCTTAATCGCGAACCGCGGTGAGATTGCGTTGCGCATCATTCGTACGTGCAAAGAAATGGGCATCAAAACCGTTGCAGTTTACTCAACGGCTGATCGCGAAAGTTTGCATGTTCGCTTTGCCGACGAAGCCGTTTGTATAGGCCCGCCACAAAGCAAAGACAGTTACTTGTCGATGTCGCGCATCCTAGCCGCTGCCGAAATAACCAACGCAGATGCAATCCATCCAGGATATGGATTCTTGTCGGAAAACAGCAAGTTCTCAGCACTCTGTCGCGACCATGGCATCAAATTCATTGGTGCTACGCCTGAACAAATTGATCAGATGGGTGATAAGTCCAACGCCAAAGACACCATGAAAAAAGCGGGTGTACCAACCATTCCTGGTTCTGAAGGCTTGTTGGAGAGTTTTGAGCAAGCCATTAAAATTGCCAACGAAATTGGATACCCTGTGATCATGAAAGCCACTGCAGGTGGTGGAGGTCGCGGTATGCGCATCGTATGGAAAGACGATGAAATCGAAGCCGCATGGAACAGTGCTAAGCAAGAAGCGGGTGCTGCCTTCGGTAACGATGGTCTTTACATGGAAAAATACATCGAAGATCCCCGTCACATCGAAATCCAAATAGCCGGTGATCAGTACGGTAAAGTTTGCCACCTTTCAGAGCGTGATTGTTCTATTCAGCGCCGTCACCAGAAGTTGTTGGAAGAAACGCCATCGCCCTTTATGACGCCAGAATTGCGTGAGAAAATGGGTGAAGCTGCGAAGGCCGCTGCTCAAATCATCAATTACGAGGGTGTTGGAACTGTAGAGTTCTTGGTCGATAAACACCGCAATTTTTACTTCATGGAGATGAATACCCGTATTCAGGTAGAACATCCTGTAACCGAAGAAGTAATCAATTATGATTTGGTGAAAGAGCAAATTTTGATCGCTGCAGGTGTGTCGATCTCTGGTAAGGATCATTATCCTACCAAGCATGCCATCGAATGCCGCATCAATGCCGAAGACATACACAACAATTTCCGTCCATCACCCGGTAAGATTACCCAATTGAACCGTCCAGGCGGACATGGTGTTCGTGTAGATACACACATCTATGCGGGTTATACCATTCCTCCTTACTATGATTCTATGGTGGCGAAATTGATTGTTTCAGCACAAACGCGTGAGGAAGCCATTGTGAAGATGGAGCGTGCCCTGGGCGAATTTGTGATTGAAGGGGTAAAAACCACAGTGCCATTGCATTTGCAATTGATGCGCGACCCTGATTTCAGGGCGGGTAATTTCACCACGGCATTCATGAATACGTTTGAAATCAAATAAAATTTACCATCGGTAATATGCAACAAGAAGGGCACCCATTGGGTGCCCTTCTTGTTGATAGCCAAAATGTTTCCAGCGCCAACACGTTGGCGCGAAACAACTTATTTAAATTTCACTCCCGTTGCCAGGAATTTGATTTCGATGGTTTTGTCCTCCAATGTGTCACGGTAAAAACGACCCTTGGCGTATAAATCTTTGTTAGCAATGTTCTTGGGTACAGTGAATGCATCCCCGAAATCAACCACCAAATTGTCTTCCTCGGTGATGAATGAGAACCAACATCCTTCCGACTGACAAACTTCGGCAACTTTTCCAAACAATACTGCGTCTGCCTTGCCCTCCTTCAAAAAGGCTTCGCTACCCACGGCCACAGAAACTGCATCATCTGAATTTACAGGCTCTCCAATTTGGTTGATGGCAGTTTGATTACAGGCACCCAACACCAAAGCGAGCGCAATAGCCGAGGAACGAATGATTTTGATCATACTACAAAGGTAAGATTAATTCAAACCCAAATTGGGGTCGTAAGGGTATAATAAATAGGGTTTGCGCTTTTTTTCAAAATCGGTTAGCCCAACTTGCCAACCATCCCGTATCTCTCGTGGCGATTTGCCTTGGATGATCTGCGCCTTGAGTTCGGGCGTCCCAGCCAGCTTATCAAAAAAGGCATTGAAGAATTTTGACTTGTCCGGACACTCTTGATATAACATCAACAGCCATTCGATGTATAAATGCTTGTACGAAATGATGAACTCGTTGGCGAAATTGGACAACAATACACCGTGACAAGTATCGCCCAGAAAGGGGGGTGTGAGCGATTTTCCCGGTATGGCCCTGGGCACAAACTGATAAGTGCCTTGCTTCAACCATGGTGCGCCAAAACACTCAAAGGGCTTGTCGGTTCCCCTTCCCATGCTAACCCCTGTGCCCTCCAACAAACAAAGCGTTGGGTACAAATAAATGGCATTTTGGGTTGGCAGATTGGGCGATGGAGCCACTGGCAAGGTATAACTTTGGTTGTGTGTGTAATGGGTGCAAGCGATGACCGTGAGTTTGCAGGGTTTACGCTTGGGTTGTAGACTGTCTTTCAGCCAACCTTCGCCATTGATCATTTTGGCCAATTCGCCCAAGGTCATGCCATGTACAATGGGGATTGGATGTATACCCACCATGCTCTTGAGGTGGGGTTGGAGTATCGGACCGTCTATGTAAAAGCCGTTGGGATTGGGTCTATCGAGTAGAATCAACGATTTGTTGTGGTCAGAACAGGCCTGCATCACATAGTGAAGGGTAGTGAGGTAGGTGTAAAATCGCGTGCCAACATCTTGAATATCGAACAGCAATACATCCATGTTTTTTAGGTCCTCCGCCGTGGGTTTTACGTGTTTGCCGTACAGCGAGATGATTTTAATGCCGGTTTTGGGGTCAACATCGTTCTGGATGTGTGCCCCGTTTTCTGCATCGCCCCGAAACCCATGCTCCGGTGCGAAGACCCCTGTTATTTGGATTCCTAGCGATATTAGGGTGTCGATGAGATGCGTTTTTCCAACCCGCGATGTGGGGTTTGCCACAATGCCAATTCGTTTGTTTTTGAGCAATGGAAGATAGGCCGATAGGTTTTCAGCGCCCACGCCAATGGGCAGTACTTGTTGATTGCTTGGGGTGATGATGTTGGAGGGTTTGGCTTGCTGATAGGGCGCACTGGGTTTGTTTACAGTGGGCTGCGCTAGCGCGTATGTTGGTTGCCCTAGCCACATTGTGAGAATCGCTATTGTAAGGAGTGCACTGAAAGAACTACCTTTGAAGGGCATCGTGTCTTGGGTTAAATTCATAGCGTTTCGGTTCATGGGGAGTGGAGGGAATTCCTTCTCCAAAAATATGATGCGTTTGGCAATTTCCGCCGTTTCTTTGAGTGTTGCCACGATGATTGTGACAATTGCTACTGTAAAAGGGTTTCAGAATGGGATTCGCAATAAAGTAGTTCAAGTCCATGGGAGTTACATTGTGGATCACGCGGCCAATGTGGAAGGTGCCGAACCGATGGTGGTCTCCTCAATCCATTTGCCGGATTTTCTCAAAAACCGGGGCGACTCAAAAAAACAGTGGCCCAAAGGCGTATCCCATTTGGCGGTGTCGGCCAGCAAAGCCTGCATCGTGAAAGGCGATACCGAACTCGACGGTGTGGTCGCCAAAGGCATGCAGCAAGGCGATTTTGAGTATAGTATGGGCGGTTTTGTGGTCCGTAAGCGTGCGGATTATGGTCAAAACAACGACGAATCAGCCTCAACCCAACCTTGGGTTTATATTTCGCAAACCATGGCAGATCGACTGCATTTGGATACCGGCGATGCGTTGACCTTGGTGTTTTTCATGAATGATAGTACAGGTCGTGGAAGACCACGTGCTGCTCGCCCCGTGATTGTTGGGGTATTTGAAACGGGTATTGAGCAGATCGACAATCAAGTGATTTACACGGATCTATCGTTGGTTCAAAAATACCTCGATGTGAAACCGGGCTTTACCCAAATTGAGGTTTGGGAGACAGGGGAGGGTGATATCGATCCTATGGCGATTTCCATGGAGCTGCCCGCTGGAATGCTAAGGATTTCAGATTCCAGACAATTTCACCGACAGATTTATGATTGGTTGGCCATTTTAAACACCAATGTTTGGGTGATATTGATTCTGATGGCCTTGGTGGCAATCATCGCAATGTCGACGATACTGTTGATTCTGATGGTTGAGAAGACAGCTTTTGTTGGGATCGCACAAGCGATGGGAAGTCCAATCTCACAAATACAGCGGATTTTTATTTGGCAGTCGGCCTACATCGTAACCTTGGGGGTGGTGATCGGCGATATTATCGCGGTGGTGCTGTGTTTGATCCAAGATAAAACCCATGTGTTAACGCTGAACCAATCGGTATATTTTGTGAAATACGTGATGGTCGCCTTGGACCCTTGGGCCATTTTATGGGTGAATGTAGGGGTGGTTGTAGCGAGTGTTTTTGCGGCTGTGCTGCCCGTACAATGGATAAAGCGGATGACCCCTTCCAGAGCCATCCGCTTTCAATAGTAGTTTCAGTAATAAATTAAGCGTCGATCTTTGCGTATTTGGCATTTGCTTCGATGAACTCTCTGCGTGGAGGTACATCATCGCCCATCAACATACTGAAGATACGATCGGCTTCGGCGGCGCTGTCTAATTCTACGCGTTTGAGGGTTCTGCGCGCAGGGTCCATGGTGGTTTCCCACAACTGTTCCGCGTTCATCTCACCCAAACCTTTGTATCGCTGTACACCTACGCTGTCTTCATTGCCTCCTTTGGCCAATTCTTTGATGGCTGCATCTCTGCCTGCATCATCCCAGCAGTAGCGACTCTCTTTGCCTTTTTTCACCATATACAAGGGTGGTGTGGCGATGTATAGATGTCCGTTTTCAATGAGTTTCTTCATGTGACGGAAGAACAAGGTCAAAATCAACGTTCTGATGTGCGATCCGTCTACATCCGCATCCGTCATGATCACGATTTTATGATAACGAAGGTTGTTCAGGATCAATTCTTTTTCACCTTCTTCGTTGGTACCAATGTGCACGCCCATGGCCGTGAACATGTTGCGCACTTCCTCGTTGTCGTAGATTTTGTGTTCGAGGGCTTTTTCAACGTTCAAGATTTTACCGCGAAGAGGGAGGATCGCTTGGAATTCACGATCTCTACCTTGTTTGGCTGTTCCTCCGGCTGAGTCACCCTCTACCAAGAAAATTTCACAAATGGCAGGGTCGGTTTTAGAACAATCGCTCAACTTTCCGGGCAATCCCATGCCGCTCATGGCGCCTTTTCGTTGTACCATTTCGCGGGCTTTTCTCGCTGCCGCACGGGCTTGAGCAGCCACAATGACTTTGTCTACGATGATTCTGGCTTCTTTTGGATTTTCCTCCAAGTAGTTGTCGAGCATCTCACCCACAGTCATATCCACGGCACCCATTACCTCGTTGTTACCCAATTTGGTCTTGGTTTGTCCTTCAAACTGCGGTTCCTGCACCTTCACAGAGATTACACCGGTCAAACCTTCACGGAAATCATCGCCCGAAATTTCAATTTTTACTTTTTCCAGCAACTTCATCCGTTCAGCATAGGCTTTCAGGGTACGGGTTAACGCTCTTCTGAAACCAGCTACGTGTGTTCCACCCTCGATGGTATTGATGTTGTTTACGTATGAATGGAGGTTTTCGGCATAGCCAGTGTTGTACTGAAATGCGATTTCTACGGGAATGCCATGCTTATCGCTCTCTGCATATACGGGGAATGGAATCAGTTTTTCTCTGGTTCCGTCGATGAAGGTAACAAACTCCTTCAAACCCCCTTCACTGAAATAATCGCCCCGCTTGAATGAGCCATCTTCCAAGGTTTCTCTTTCGTCGACCAGCGACAATCGAATACCCTTGTTTAAGTAAGCCAATTCGCGCAAACGGTTTTGCAATGTTTCAAAGTTGTACTCAGTGGCCTGGAAGATGGTGTTATCGGGCTGAAACTCAACCACGGTACCTCTGCGGTCTGATGTGCCAATTTCCTTTACAGGGTACATGGGTTTACCAATCTGGTATTCCTGTTGGAAAATCTTGCCCTCGCGGTAAACGGTTACCTTCAAATCGGTAGACAATGCGTTCACACAACTCACACCCACACCATGCAATCCTCCGGATACTTTGTAGGTGTCCTTGTCGAATTTTCCACCTGCGTGCAATACAGTCATTACCACTTCCAACGCGCTGCGATTTTCTTTGGTATGCATGCCCGTAGGAATACCACGACCATCGTCTTCCACGCGAATAGAATTGCCAGGAAGTATGGTAACGTGAATGTTCTTACAATGGCCAGCCAACGCCTCGTCGATACTGTTGTCGACAACCTCGTAAACCAAATGGTGGAGCCCTTTTACACCGATGTCACCAATGTACATCGCGGGTCTTTTTCTTACCGCTTCTAATCCTTCTAATACTTGAATATTGTCTGCGTCGTAATTTGCTCTACTTAAATCTTCGGTCATTGGAATTTGTTGTTAATTGAATCGTAAAAATACCCATTAAACCCGCCGATACAGCGGGAACTCATGGATGATTATCCACAATTTAACAACGAGTTATCGCCCGGCTTAGCTGCGCGAAAGCCAACCCAAATAATGCAAATACGAGATTCCCGATACTTGATATTGGAATTTGTATTCCAATGCCAGTAAGTTTAGGTCCAATAAACGCATTTCACGGGTGTTTAAGACAAAAAAGTTCACATCGCCAGCTTCCAGTCGTCGGGCTTCCATATCGTACAATTTGCGTTGATTTTGGCTCACCGATAGCCATTGGTCGTACTGACTTTTTTGCACCTGGAATTCTTGAAACAACGCAGCTGTTTTTACCGTGTAATTTCGCTGCTTGTTTTCTACCTCTAGTTGCGCATTTTGCAATGATAGTTGCAACTGTCGGTATTGTCCGCGCTGTTGCTTCAAAAACAAACTGGATTGGAATCCCAATCCAAATCCCGTACTCTGCGTTGCCGCGCTGGGAGTGTATCGCCAATCGCGGTTGGGCTGGTAATAACCGTATTGGAGGTTTAAGCTGGGCAACATCAAATTTTTAGCCAATTTAAATTCCAATTGCTGCGATTCCACTTTCAAAATGCTCATGCGAAGCGCCGGCTGCAAAATTTGAGTTTGGTTGGGATTATTCACGAAACTAGCCGCCTCAACCACCATGCTATCGACCCATGCCAATCCATCCGAAGTGGGGAAGACCGTTTGCACCGGTTCTATGGGTGAGCCATTGCCATCCCACAAATACATGCTCAACATCAGTCGCTGCTTTTCCTTTTTCCACACCGCTAGGTCGTATTTTGCCTTGTACTGCTGCCATTGTACGTAGGTTTCTAGGGTGTCGACACTCGTACCCGCCCCTGATTCGTAAATTTTCCTCAAGCCACGCTGACGCTCTGTGGCCAATCGCAAAACCCCCTCAATTTGTTGGGCCGATTCATGGGCGAGCAACCACTGCGCATATTCAGTAAATACATCGCGAATTAAATTGTTGATCCACTGATCTCGCTCTGCCAAGCTCATGTCGACATTGATTTTGGCCTTCCCCAAGGCCGTTCTGCGGTAATCAGTAATCAACCCTTTGAGCAAGGGGAGTTCGGCACCTACCGAAAATGAACCGCTTTCCCCTGTTTGGGATTTGCTGAATGGATTTGATAAGCTAATGCCACCGCCAAAATAATTGGGGATGTAGACATCCAAGTTTTGGCTTCTGTAGAATTTATCTCCGCCTTCGTTTTTTTCGCTGCGATAAATGGAAACGTTAGGGTCGAATGCGCCCCTTGCCACCAACAATTCTGCTTTTGCGATGGGCAAATAATTGTTTGCCTGTTTCAATACAGGGTGATTGGTGAGCACCAAATTCAGCACCTGTGAAAAGG
>JAHEMG010000108.1 GCA_024643755.1 Flavobacteriales bacterium
GGCACCTGTATCGACCACGGCCGAGAAAGTATCGCAAAGTGTTTACTATGTAGATCAGAAGAACAAGCGCTTTTTGTTGCGTCATTTGTTGGATACGTCTGCAGAGGATATCCCATCGGTGTTGGTGTTTACAAGAACCAAACACGGTGCCGACAAGGTGGTGAAGGACTTGGTGAAGCTGAATATCACCGCGCAGGCCATTCATGGAAATAAAAGTCAGACGGCCCGACAGTCGGCCCTTACCAACTTCAAAAACCGCAAAACGCGTGTATTGGTGGCTACGGACATCGCAGCGCGCGGTATTGATATTGATGAGTTGACACACGTGATCAATTACGAAGTGCCAAATATTCCGGAAACCTATGTGCATCGCATTGGTAGAACGGGTAGGGCGGGGAATAGCGGTGTGGCTTGGTCGTTCGTAGACCGGGAGGAAGTGCCGTACTTGCGCGATATTCAGAAGTTGATCAAGCAGGATATTCCAGTGGTTGCGGAGCATCCGTTTTTGCCGGGAACGCATGTGGCGGAGGCCAATGATGCGAAGCCGTTTTACAACGATGGCAACAATGGCAATCAGCGCGTTGCTAGGAAGAAGGAGAATCAAAAGCGGAATGGAGGAAGCGCCCATGGAGGTGGCCGTTCTGATAATCGTGAATCACGCCCCAATCGCCAAGAACCGCGCCCCAATCGCGAGGAATCACAGCCAAAAATTGAGAAGCCCGCCGGTCCGCCGAAGCCATTTACGCGCTTTAAGCCGCGGGATTAATCCGATTTTTTGGATTCAAATCCAAAATTATTGCTTTTTTTTCGGATTGTAATCCAAAATTATTGCCTTTTTGAGATTATTTGCCTGTTGGTTTGCTTATTTTTGTATTGAAAAATAGCAACGATGATAAACAGATTGTTGGGAGGAATTATCCAAGGAAAACTCGATACGGGTAAAGCCATTATTATTTTGGGTTCCAGACAAACGGGCAAAACGTCTTTACTTAAATCGATTTTTGAAGGCAAGGAGGGCGTGCTGTTTATGAATGGTGATGATGTAGATATCAGGAATCTCTTCGAGAACATCAATGCTGCTAGGTTAAAAGCCATCATAGGCAATCATCGGTATGTGATTGTTGATGAAGCCCAACGTATACCGGAGGTGGGTTTGAAATTTAAACTGATTACTGATCAGATTCCTTCGGTGCAATTGATTGCCTCCGGGAGTTCTGCCTTTGAATTGGCAAATAAGTTGAATGAGCCACTCACAGGTCGTAAGTGGGAGTATCGAATGTTCCCTTTGTCGTTTAAGGAAATGGTCGATCACCATGGATTACTTGAAGAAACGCGATTGTTGTCGCACCGATTGTTGTATGGGTATTACCCTGATGTCGTCAACCATCAGGGATCAGAAAAGGAAATCCTGAAGCAACTTTCAGAGAGTTTTTTATACAAAGACATCCTGCTCATGGATCAAGTGAAACGGCCCGAATCGTTGGTGCGGTTGTTACAGGCCTTGGCGTATCAAGTGGGTTCTCAAGTGTCCTACAATGAATTGGCCCAAACTTGTTCATTGGATACAAAAACCGTAGAGAAATATATCACGCTATTAGAGCAGTCTTTCGTGGTGTTTAAGTTGAGTTCGCTAAGCCGAAATTTGCGGAATGAGCTTAAGAAATCGCGTAAGATATATTTTTACGACAATGGTGTTAGAAATGCATTGATTGCCAATTTCAATCAAATAGAAAATCGAACAGATATTGGCGCGCTTTGGGAGAATTTTTTGGTATCTGAAAGGATGAAATACAATCATTACAACGGCCGTTGGGTGAATTCCTGGTTTTGGAGAACAACAGATCAAGCCGAGGTGGATTATATTGAAGAAGCAGATGGACAAATGCTTGCCTATGAGTTCAAATGGAATTTGACGGCCAAAATGAAAATGAGCAAAACCTTTACAAAGGCCTATGAAGGCGCTCAAGTTGACTTTGTTCACCCCGGGAACTTTGAATCGTTTCTGGGAATTTAAACCGCGCGATTAATTCTTAACCGCAAACAAATCCATCGGCATCATCTCAAAAGCGGCCTTCACTGTGAGCTGATTGAACGGATACTTTTGCGCCTTTTCAATGCGATACTGTCCTTCCGAAACATCCGCCACCTCCAAATGTACCTGTCCCTGATCGTTGTAAACCACCGCAATCAGTCTGGCGTTTGCGCCCACGGGAAACTGCTTCATGGTATAGGTGTAACCGGTGTTTTCAATTTGGGTGGTGGTCGGACCCAATAGCGCATTGTAGTCCTTGAAGTTCAAGTAAACCAACGCTTTGGCGTGATCAACGCTATAAGTGATGCTGTCGCTTGTTTTTGGAAATTTGGCAAAGCGATCGCAATTCACCATGCGCGTAGAATATGATTCCAATACCCATTTTCCGTCTTGGGCGGTGGCCATTTTCGCGATGCCCGCCACGGCAGGAGGCAAAGGCAATTGCTTGGTGCCAACGAAGTTTTCGTTTAGGGTAGAAAAGCGGATGGTGAGGGTTTTTGGCATAGGCAGGGTGTCCTTGAAGCGCACGGGCGGTGCCGATAGCAACAGTTCGCGGAACGCCGCAAAATGAGGACTGATCAAACTCTTTTCGCTCTGTTGTGCATCGAGCAATCGCACGTCGGTGATGCGTCCGGCCGCGTTGATGCTGAGCTCGGCGGGAAACGCAATGCCATCGCGCTTGATCTGCTTTTTGAGTTCCTTGCTGATTTTCGCGTTTTGAAAAAACCAATTGCTCAAAGCGATGTTTTTATCGTCGTCTTGCACCACCAACGGCTGAGCCACCCCATTGTTTGAGCGGGTGATGGGCAGGAGCGACAGTGTGTATTTCGCGTTTTTGCTGTTGGGGTCGTTGTTGGTATTGCTGTTGTTTTGTTGGCTCGTGGGCGATTCTGTCCACGTGGTTTGATCGCCTTGTACGCCGTAAAAGGTCTGAAACCCGGACTCGTAAGCACTGTTGCCAATGATTTTGAAGCTCTTACCATCCGAAATTCGCAAGTCGGCATTGAGTGATTTGGCTTGAATGTCGATCATGCCACCGCTTATGAGCGCGTCGCCAGAAGATGTGCTGCTAGTGAGTTGGGCTGAAGCGAAATCGGTTTTGCTGTGAAACGATTGTACACTGATTGTGATTTTGCCCACCACGGGATTACCAAGTCCGTCAGCAAAGGCCTCATCGGGAAACTGCAGTTCGATGCCTTTCTTCGTTTTAACGGAAAACGCTTTCTCGCAGGCATTGATTTCGAAGGTTTCCACGGCGGGGAGCAGGGCCGCAAGTGTATCGAGGGCGCCACTTTTTAATAGCATGGGGTCTTTTGGCGATGCGATGTTGGTCCAAGGGTACATGCGATACTGGTAGTTGCTTTGGATCATGGGGACGTGCACTACGCCATTGGCATCGGGGCGATGGTTGGGGTA